>VBOW01000008.1 GCA_005893275.1 Candidatus Eisenbacteria bacterium
GATTCCGAGACCCCTAGGGAGATTCTCCTTGCCCAGCGGGCGATCGCCGATTCCGTAACCCCCATCGGGGACCCCACCGCTACGGCCGTAAATCCTCCGATCCAGGTCCCGAAGGAACCCCAGCACAGGTCTCCCGGCAAGGCGTTCCTCATGAACCTGGCCATTCCAGGCTCGGGTCACCTGTACGCGGGGGAGAAGCGCGGCCTCGTGAACCTCGGCCTCGAAGGCGTTGCGTGGGCCGCCTATCTCTACTACCACGACCGCGGCAAATCGAAGGAAAAGGAGTTCGAGACCTACGCGGATGGACACTGGGACTACAACTCGTGGAAGACCCAAGAAATAAACAACGGCACCTATGATCCCGCGGCGGACAGCCTCATCCTCTACTTCCACGATCACAACAAGCAGCAGTACTATGAGGACATCGGAAAGATCTCGACCTATTGGTCCGGTTGGGACAGCCAGGACAATCGGAATTTTTACCGGGGAATTCGCGCACACAGCAATAACTTCCTGAAAAACGCGCATACGGCGCTGGCGGGGGCCTTCGTGAACCGCGTGGTGAGCGCGGTGGATGTGTTGCAACTGATGAAGCACAGGGGCGGCGCTTCACTCGGCAACGACACCCAGGTTCGGTTCAAGATGCACACGAAGCCGTTTGCGAGGGACAATGCCTTCGGTTTTGTCGTCACGAAGCGTCTCCGTTAGAACCGTCCCAACCATCCTCTTGTTTCTGGCCGCCGCCCTCACGGGCGCTGCGCCTGCGCCCGCCCAACCGAATTCCGAGATGGCCCTTCTTCCCGTTGCCGCATCGCATACGGGATCAGGGCCCGCGTGGAGCCCGCTCGCGGATCTCAACGCGGCCCAGGACGCCGCCCAAGCTCGGGCACCGAGCTCGGTGAATCCGAGGAGGGCGCTCCTCCTCTCGCTCCTCCTGCCCGGAGCGGGGGAGCTCTATTCGGGCCACAAAGGGCGCGCGACGGGGTTCTTCATTTCCGAGGGCGCGATCTGGGCCAACTTCACGGCATGGGAGATCGCGGGCCATCTCCGGAAGAACAACTACATTGAACAGGCAATGCTGAACGCCGGAATCGGCACGGAATCGGAATCGGACGACTATTGGAGGCTCGTCGGAACCTACCTGCGCTCGAGTGGATCGGGCCCCGACTCCTACGAGGACGCGCTTCGGCGGGACGCGCGGAACGAGTTCCCGGGGGACCCGGCGGCGCAGGACGCCTGGGTAGCCCAGCGGCTTCCGACCGGAAATCGAGCTTGGAACTGGACGAGCGCCTCGCTGCAGGAGCATTACATCGAGACGCGGCAAAACTCGACCCGCGCCTTCAACCGCGCGAAGTTTTCCTTCGCGCTCGCGATCCTGAACCGCCTGGTCAGCGCCATCGACACCCAGGTGCTTCACCGCCGCGACCTGAGGGCCGAGCAGTCGGCGATCGAGCCGGACGAGCCGCGGCTCCTGACCATGGTCACCGCCGACGGCGGGGGAAGGATCCTGCTCCGGCACCGGTTCTAGCCGCTCGAGCTCCAACGATCCCAGGCCGCGACGAGGAGCTTCCCCTCCGGTCATCATGAGCGGTCCGACAGGAAAAACCCTCATCGCGGTTCTGGCGGCGCTCGCCTGCCTGGCGGGCCCGCACCGGGATTGCCGCGCGGCTGACCGCGAGGCAGCCGATTCGACCTCGTCCAGCCCGCCCGGCGCGCTCCGGACCGAGTGGACCTTCGATCAGGACGCGCTGGAAGCGGTGGGGATCCGGCGTCCGTCTCGTCTCGCGTACGATTCCGATGGAAACCTGCATGTGCTCGACGCGGAAACCCGCCGCATCACGAAGCTCGACCCGAGGGGACGAGTCCTCTACGAAGTCGGCGGATACGGCTCCGACGAGACCTCGCTCGAGCTGCCCCAGGACGTCGCCCTAGATCGGGACCAATCGCTTCTTGTGCTGGACCGCGGCCGCGGCGCGCTCGTGGCCTTCGACCGCGCCGGGCGATTTCTCGGGCGCAGGCCCTTTCAGGGCGCGGCCTCGGAGGAATCGCGGAGCGCGGACGCGCGGCTCGTGCTCGACCGGTTCGGGAAGCTCTGGCTCCTTTCCGCGCGCACGCGCGACCTTCTGCCCCTCGACGACCGGCTCGAGCCCGCCCGGGCGACGCGGTATCTCGTGCCCGAGGATTCCCTCCTCGTGCCTCTCGCGGCGGCGGCGGGGGCGCGGGGCGAGGTCTGGATCTACGACGCCGCGCGCGGCGCGCTGCGGCGCTTCGACGCAAGCGGCCGGCTCGCGTTCACGGTGAGCCTGGATCCGCTCCCCAAGGCGGTCTCGATTTCCGATCTCGCGGTCGATCGCGGAGGGTTCCTCTACGCCGCGGATCGGGCCGGCCAGCGCATTCTCGTGATCGGCCCAGACGGCGCGACCCTCTTGACCCGGGTCCTCGGGGGGGATCGCGTTCCCTGGCGTCCCGCGGCGCTCGCGATCGGACCGCGCGGGCAAATCGCGGTGGCGGATCCTGGGCGCGGAGAGATTCAGGTGCTGGTGCCCGAGCGGACGGCGCGGCCGTGATCCGCGTTCGGTTTCTCGCTCCGGCGTTCGCGATCGCGCTCGCGTGCGGCCTCGCGCTCGCGACCGCCCGGCCGGCGTCCGCTCGCCCGACTGGGGTGATCCATCCCGGCGGGGTGGCTTCCTCGAGCGACACGCTGGTCCTCGAATACCCCGTGATCCGGTCGCCGTCGCTCCTCTCCCTTCGCGCGGCCTCCCCGTTTTCGACTGCGCCCGCGGCCGATTCGGCCGCCGGACCGGCGGTCTTGTTGGCGCGACGCGCCGATCCGGCCGCCGCCACCGGTCCGCCCGTGAGCCCGGCCTACCCGGGCGCGCTTCTTTTCTCGGGCTCGAAGTCCTTGGCCGTCGAGATGGGTCGCGGGCGGGACGCATCGCTCCATCAGACGCTCGACCTCACGGTGCGGGGGCGGGTGGCCGGGGACGTGGAGCTGGCCGCCACCTTGAGCGATCAGGAGCTCCCCTTCGAGCCGGACGGAAGCACCCGCGAGCTACAAGATCTGGATCGGCTCGTCCTCTCGGTCCGGGCGCCGAAGGGGGAAGTCACGATGGGGGACTTCCGGCTCGACGGAGGTCCCGGGGAATTCGCCCGCCTCACGCGCCAGCTCCAGGGGGTGAGGGGTCAGGCGCGGATCGGCGGCGCCAAGTGGGACCTCGCCGCGGCGAGCGCGAAAGGGGAACGAAGCTCGATCGAGATCAAAGGGGAGGAGGGCAAGCAAGGTCCGTACAACCTGATCCCACGCGCGCCTGGCGAAATCCCCCCGGGAATCGTCGCGGGGTCGGAGACGGTCTGGCTGGACGGCGCGAAGCTCAAGCGGGGCGCCGATCAGGACTACGTCGTCGACTATGGCGCCGGCGCGGTCACCTTCACGACGCGCCACCCGATCACCGCCGAGAGCCGGATCGCGTTCGACTTCGAGCGGGCGAGCACGAATTTCCGGCGGAGCCTCTACGCCGCGTTCACCCAGGGAGCGATCGCCTCCGCGGGCCGCTGGTACGCGACGTACCTCAAGGACGGGGACGATCCGAAGAGCCCGATCGACGCCTCGCTCTCGCCGGCGGACCTGCGCGCGCTCGGGAGCCTGGGGGATTCCGCGGCCGCGCCCTCCGGCGCACGTTACGTCGGAGCTGGAAACGGCGACTACGCCTGGGATCAGACGGACCCGGCGAACCCGCGATGGATCCACCTGGGCGCGGGAAGAGGGGATTACCTGGTCGAGTTCGTTCCGGTCGGCGTGGGGCGCGGCGCCTACGCCGACACGCTCGCGGGAGACGGCACCCGCTTCTATCACTACATGGGACGCAATCTCGGATCCTTCGCCCCGGGCCGCTCCCTCCCCTCGCCGGACGAGCGGAGGCTCTTCGATCTGGGAGGGTCCGCGCGCCTGTTCCGGGCGCTGAGCCTCGAGGCCGAGGCCGCGCGCTCCGGATTCGACCGGAACGCGCTCTCCTCGCTCGACGACGGCGACAACGGAGGAAACGCGGTGCGGGTCGGCGCGCAGCTCGATCCGCGGCCGCTTTCGGTGGCGGGTCGCTCCCTGGGCCGTATCCACGCCTCGGGGTCCTACCGCTCTCGCGACGGTCGCTTCACGACGATGGACCGGCTCGACAACGCATTCGAGCAGGACCGCTGGAACCAAGCCGCCCGCGAGGGGGGCGAAACGCGGGGAGAGCTGGGTCTCCAGTACGATCCCTTCTCCGCGCTCTCGTTCCGCGGCGAAATCGGTCAGCGCCGCTTGGAGGGAGGCTCGCGCTCGCTGCGCCGTGCTCTCGCGGCGGACTGGCGCGGGGCTCTCCCCGGCGCGCTCCGCTGGGAGGGGTCCCGGAACACGTTCGGCTCGGAGGCGGGCTCGCGCTCGCGCCTCGACTTCGACCTCGCCCGCCAGCGGGGAATCGTGACCCCGAGGGCCCATTTCCAGGAGGAGCGGGTTTCCTATCAGGAAGGGGACTCGATCCCCGAGCGCCGGAGCCGTGAATGGGGAATGGGGCTCGGGGTCGCTCCCGCACCGCGCGTGAGCCTTCGCGCCTCGTACGGCGAGCGGCTCGACCGGCGCGGCAATCCGGGCCAGGGGCTCGTTCCGACCCGCGCCGCGACGTGGGAGGCGGGGCTCTCCGCGCGTTCCCGCGCCTCGCTTTCGGTGGAGATGGGCTGGACGCGGCGGCGCGTCGCCGATCCAGCCGGGGCCTCGGCGAGCGACCTCGCGCAACTCGCGATCCTCGCCGGCGCGCCGGGCGCACCCTTCACCTCGGAGCTGCGCTACGACGCAACCCAGCTCCGCGAGCCTCAGGTGATCCGCCGCGTCGTCTCCGTCGATCCGGGCACGGGAGCCTACGACGCGTTCGGGAATCCGCGATTCCAGGGTGATTTCCAAGTGGTCACCGAGACCGGGCTCCCGGTTCCCCGGACCCGCGCGAACGTGCAGCTTCGACTGGACGCCTACCCCGGACGGGCGGCCACGGCCGCGGCGGGCGGGCCTTCGTTCTGGCGGGCGTGGGGCGCGAGCACCTTCCTCCGCCTGGAAACGCTGTCCTCCCTCGCGCTGGGCAGCCCTCGACACGCGCTCGACCCGCGCGACTATCTGGACCCCGGCGCGACGATCCGCGGAAATGTGAACGCGCGTCAAAGTGTCGAGTACGCGCCGAGGGGACGGCATTACGACCTTCGCGTGGAGGCCGGCGTGCGGCGCGACCGCACCGGGGAGCTCGAGAACCTCCGCGTCGTGCGCGACGGGATCGACGCGACCCTCCGCGTGCGAAATCCGCTGTGGCGCGGTGCCCGTCTCGTCACGTCGGCGTCGCTCGACGGCTCTTCCCAGACGGCGCTCCGCAGCGACACGGCCGACCGCTTCGAATCCAGGAGCCGCGGGCGCGGGTGCGATCTCGAGCTCTCCCGCGCGCTCGGCCCCGCGTGGTCGCTTTCCCTCATCATGCGGGGGAGACAGGACCGCGACGTGACGCGGGGCGGCCTGCAGGAGACGGTGGCGGGAGGCCCCGCGGCGCGCTGCGCCTCAGGAGGAAGGCTTCGACTCGACGGTCGCGCGCTCTGGGCCCGCACGAAGCAGGTCGGGCTCTATCAGCCGGGGATCTTTTTTACCCCGCCCCTTCTCGGGAGCCGCGTCGACTACGATCTCCTGGGGGACTACCGCCTGCGCGACCAGGTCTCACTCGGGGTTTCATGGAACGGGCAAGTGGCGGGCGGCCGAAACGCGGTTTACACGGGGCGATTCGAGCTCCGGAGCTACTTCTGATGAAGCGTCTCTCCCACATCGCATCGGTTTCGGTCGCGCTCCTCGGGTGGCATGCCGCGACCGCCGGCGCTTCGATCCCGCGCGCGCCGCAGGCGCTCGAGCCGCGGGTGGAGCGCTACGCGCTCGAGGCCGGCCCCGGAGTGGATTCGCTCCTCGCGGCGCCGCTCGCGGATTCATCCTCGGGCGCGGATTCCGCCGGGGCCGCGTCCGGCGCCCCCAGGCTCTGGACGCGCGAGGAGCTGCAATCGCTCGCCGCGCGCGCCCGCGACCGCCTCCTGGCTCGGGGCGCCATCGGCGCCATCGTGAGGCTCACGCTCGCTCCGGGGCCCGGAGGAGAGGAGGGCGGCGTGGCGAAGATCACGGTCGAACGCCGCCCCGCCCCTTCCCGGATCGTCGCCGCGGTGCGCGGCGGGGAGGAGGTCGTGGCGGACGGGGCCGGGATCTTCCAGCGCGCGAGCGGCGGGAGCGGCGAGCCCCGCGCGATCCTGGCGGGGCTCGAGGCGCTCCGGAGCGAGGCCCAGGCAAGGGGCCGGCTCGGCGCGGAAGCTTCCCTCGACTCGGTCGTCCTCGCCGATTCGGCGACGGCGCGGTTCCACGTCTTCCTGAATCCCGGCCCCCCGGTGGCGCTCGATACCCTCGAGGTCGGAGGCGCCGCCGTGCGGCCCTCGGTGGTGGGATCGATCTCGGGGCTCAGGAAGGGGCGCGTGCTCACCCCCGAGGTTCTGGACGACGCCCGGGCGCGGCTTGAGGCGAGCGAGCTCTTCGCTTCGGTTGGATCGATCCAGGTCGCCCCGATGGCGGAGCCCGGGCGCGCCCGCGTCATCGCGCCGGTCGTCGAGAATCGCCTGAGCCGCTTCGAAGGGGCGGTGGGTGTTCAAAACGGCGGCGGAATCACGGGGCTCGCGGACCTCGCGCTCGGGAACATCGGGGGGAGCGGACGTTCGGCCGGCGCCAAGTGGGCCGGGTTCGGCGCGGGCCGTTCCGACTACGCCGCGCGCTACCGCGAGCCCTCCCTGCTCCGATCGGGACTCGACGCCCAGGTGGCGCTCGAGGCGCAGGTCGCGGACTCCCTCTACACCCAGACGAAGTGGTCGCTCGAGCTCTCGGGCCGCCCCACCCCGCGTGCCCGTGCCGCGGCGGCGCTTCGCCGGAGCGGCAGCGCCTACACCGGAGCGGGCCGGGGCACGAGCGCGACGTGGTCGCTCGAGGGGCGCTTCACGTGGCGCGGCCTCACCCCGCCGGAGAATCCGGCCCGCGGCTTCGCCGCGGCGGTCGCCGGGGAAGCGGGACGGCGCATCGAATCCTATCCCGGATACCCGCGGACCTCGCGCGGGGTGCTCAAGGGAACGCTCACCTGGGAGGCGGCGCAGCCGACCGGCAGGGGGCGCGCGCTCTACGCCGCGATGCGCGCGGAGCGGGTGAGCCTCGGGGGCGGCCCGCTCCCCGCGGAAGAGCTTCGCTTCCTCGGAGGAAGCGAGGGGCTGCGGGGCCACCGCGACCGCGCGTTCGGGGGGGACCGCGTGCTGGCGATGACGCTCGAGCACCGCTGGATCACCGGGCCGGGCGGCGCCCGCGTGTTTCTCTTCCTGGACGGCGCGCGTCACGACCTCGGGGTCCCCGTGGAAGCGGGAAGCGCGCGCGGAGATGCGAGCCTAGGCGCCGCGCTCGCCCGAACGGAGTTGAGCCCCGGCTGGGAGTTCGGATACGGTGCGGGTCTCAGGAGCCCGACCCGGGCCGGAACGGTCGGAATCGAGCTCGGGCTGAGACCCGGGGCCCCGCTTCGGGAGAGCAAACTGCACCTTCACTACGCGACCGACTGGTGAGCCGAGGAATCGCGCAAAAGATCCTGAACCTTCGGCGGCAAATCGAGCGCCACGACTATCTCTACTATGTCGTCGGGGAGCCGCAGATTTCCGACCGCGAGTACGACCGGCTGCTGCGCGAGCTGAGCCAGCTCGAGGAAGCGCACCCCGAGCACCGCGATCCGGACTCGCCGACCCAGCGGGTCGCCCGCGGGCTCCTTCCCGGGTTCCCGTCGGTCCGGCACTCGGTTCCGATGCTGAGCCTCGACAACACGTACTCGCTGGAGGAGCTGGAGGCATTCGACGCGAGGGTGCGGAAGCTCCTGGGCAAGGAGGAGGTGGAATACGCCGTCGAGCCGAAGGTGGACGGGGTCGCGGTCGCGCTGCGGTATGAGAAGGGCCGCTTCGTCCTTGGGCTCACGCGCGGGAACGGGACCGAAGGAGACGACATCACCACGAACCTCCGCACGCTCCGCTCCATACCGCTTAGGCTGCACGGGCGCGAAGCGCCGGGGGAGCTCGAGGTGCGTGGGGAAGTCTTCATGGAGACCCGCGCCTTCGGGCGATTGAACGAGCGGCGCGTCGAGGCGGGTCTGGCCGCGTTCATGAACCCGCGCAATGCGACGACCGGGAGCCTGAAAACGCTCGACACCTCCGAGGTGGCGAGGCGTCCCCTCCAGATCTTCCTGTTTCAGGTCGTTCGGCCGGAGCGTCACGGGCTCAAGACCCAGCTCGAGGCGATCGCCTGGATGGAACGGCTCGGGCTTCGCGTGAACCCCGAGAACTCCCTCGCGCGCGGCTTCGCCGAGCTGCGCCGCGCGAGCGAGAAGTGGGAGACCAAACGGGAGAAGCTTCCCTACGGCACGGATGGTCTCGTGATCAAGGTGAACTCCTTCCGGGAGCAGGAGGCCCTCGGGTTCACATCGAAGAGCCCGCGGTGGGGAATCGCCTACAAGTTCGGCGCCCATGAAGCCGAGACGACCCTGCGCTCGATCGAGCTCCAGGTGGGCCGGACCGGGGTCGTGACCCCCGTGGCGATTCTGGAGCCGGTCACCCTCCTGGGCACGGTCGTGTCCCGCGCGACCCTTCACAACCAGGACGAGATCGAGCGGAAGGATTTTCGGCCCGGGGACCGGGTCGTCGTCGACAAGGGTGGAGACGTGATCCCCAAGGTCGTGCGCGTGGTGCCCACGTCGGGACGGCGCGGACCGAAGTTCGTGATGCCCTCGAAATGCCCGGTGTGCGGCTCCCCCTTGCTGCGCATGCCGGAAGAGGCGGCCGTGCGCTGTGAGAACCTCTACTGCCCCGCGCAGGTGAGGCGGCGGATCGTCCACTTCGCGAGCCGGGGCGCGCTCGACATCGAGGGGCTCGGGTGGAAGACGGTCGATTGGATCGTGGACGCGGGGCTCGCGGCCGATCCCGCCGATCTCTACCACCTGAGCAAGCAGGATCTCGTGAAGATCGAGGGAATGGGGGAGAAATCGGCGGCCAATCTTCTCGAGGGGATCGAGCGGAGCAAGACCGCGCCTCTCGACCGCCTCCTCGTAGCCCTCGGAATTCGGCACGTCGGCGCGCGGATCGCGCAGATTCTCGCGAGGCACTTCGGATCGCTCGAGGGGCTCATGGCCGCCGACGAGGGCGCGCTTCTCGAAGTCGAAACGATCGGCCCCGAGATCGCCTCGAGCGTCGTCGAGTTCTTCTCCTCGAAGACGGGCCGCACCATCGTGCGTCGCTTGATCGACGCGGGCGTCAAGCCGGAAGCTCCCCCGCGCCGCGCCGCGGGCGCGGGACCGCTCGCGGGAAAGACGTTCGTGCTCACGGGATCGCTCGAGGATCTGACGCGCGAGGAAGCCGCGCGGCTCATCCAGGAGGCGGGCGGCAAGGTGGCGTCCTCGGTCAGCTCGAAAACCGACGCCGTCGTCGCCGGCAGAGAGCCCGGTTCCAAGCTCGACAGGGCGCGCGAGCTTGGAATCGAGGTGTGGGATGAGCCGCGCCTCAAGACCGCGCTGAGAAAGGCCGGCGTGGCGCCCGCGGCGCGCTAGCGTTCCGCAGCGAACGCCGCGGGTCCCGGGCCCGCGGATCCGTCCGCCGCTCGTTGACTTCTCGTCCTTGCTCCCGTAGCTTGGAATCGGACCCGCGTCCGACCTCATGGATACTACCGAACGATTTTCCAATGAGTTGCTGGGGCTGGCCTTCGAGCGCTTGAGCCGGGAGCGGGGCTGGGAAAACCGGCCCGGGCAGCGCGAGATGGCGCGGCTCTGGTCCGAGACGCTCGAAGAGGGCGGCATGCTGCTCGTCGAAGCGCCCACCGGAATCGGCAAGTCGCTCGCGTATCTCCTTCCCGCCCTCCTCCGCCGCGCTCGGGGGTCCGGCCCCGTGGTCGTGAGCACCTGCACCAAGGCGCTCCAGGAGCAGCTCCTGCGCCAGGATATTCCGCTCGCGCTGCGGGCGACCGTGTCCCCGCTCCGGGTCGTCACGCTGAAAGGACGACAGAACTACCTCTGCAGGAGGCGCGCGGAAGCGCGGCTCCAGCAACGCGCGCTCTTTCCCGAGGCGGAGCTCGGAGAAGCGGCGGCGGAGACGGTCCGCTCGTGGGCGGAGCGTACCCGGACCGGCGAGCTGGAGGAGCTGACCGAGCTCGGGGTGGACCTCTCCCCGGCGTTCCTCGCCGACATCGCTTCCGACCCGCTCGTCTGCGCGGCCTCGGCGTGCGACGCATCGACCGGCTGCTTTGCCAAGCGGGCGCGGCGGGAGGCGCTCCGCGCCGACATCGTGCTGGTGAATCACGCGCTCCTCCTCTCGGACCCGGGTCTTCGCGCCACGCTCATCGCCGAGGCGGGCGCGCTCGTCCTGGACGAGGCGCACCACGTGGAGCGCGTGGCCCGCGAACAGCTCGGCGTGACCCTCGGCGTGCAGGATTTTCTGCGGCTTGCCGGCCGCACCGACGCGCGGACGGGGGTGCTCCGGATTCTGAAGCGCGCGCTGCGGCGCGGCCGCGGGGGCCGCGTCGCGGAGCGGATCCGGGCCTCCGAAGCGTCGATCGCGCCCGTGCTCGCCCACGCGGCCGCGTTCGCCCTGGATCTCGAGCGGGTCCTTCCGGCGGGCGCTCCGTCGGCGCGGATCACGCGCGATTTCGACGCGGCGCGGCTCAGTCCCTCGGCGCTCGACGGGCTCCTCTCGGCTCTGGGCTCGCTCTCCCGATCGCTCGAGGATCTCGCCGACACCGCCGCGGGGGAAGGGCCGGCCGCCCTGAAGCCCGAGGGGCTCGAGGCGCTGGACGAGGTGCGGGGCCGCTCGCTCGCGTGGACCGAGGCGGAGCGCGCGCTCCGGTCGGCGGTCGCGCTCGAGGAGAAGGGCTCGGCGTTCTTCGTGGACCGCGACGGGCGCGGATCGCCCCGCTTGAATCGCCGGCCCGTGCATGTGGGGGCCGTCCTCCGGCACAGCCTGCTCACGCTCTGCGATCGGGTGCTCCTCACCTCCGCCACGCTTCGCGCGGGGGATGATTTCGGTCCCGTGCTCGATGCTCTCGGGCTCGACCCGGGGGAGGTGCGCACGGCAACCCTTCCGTCCCCCTTTCCGCTCGAGCGCCAGGTCCTCTCCGCGGTCTGGGACGCGTGCGGACCCAACGACCCGGAATTCCCCGAGCGGCTCGCCGAGCTGATCGTCGGGCTCGCGACCGCGTTCCGCCGGAACACCCTCGTGCTCCTGACTTCCTACGAGATGCTGGACCAGGTCGCCGACCGCTGCGCCGGCCCGCTTCGGCGCGCCGGGATCCCGCTCTTGAGGCAGGTTCCCGGCGAGGCCGCCGCGCCCCTCGCGGCGGAGTTTCGGGCCGGGGGGGGCGCGGTGCTCCTGGGCGCCGCGTCGTTCTGGGAAGGGGTGGATTTCCCGGGTGCTTCGCTGGAGGTCCTCCTGATCGCGCGGCTTCCGTTCGCGGTCCCGACCGACCCCCTGGTAGAAGCGCGATCGGAGGCGATCGAGGCCGATGGCGGAGATGCCTTCCGCGATCTGGCGCTCCCGGAGGCGATCCTGCGATTTCGCCAGGGGATCGGTAGGCTGATCCGGAGCTCCGCGGACCGCGGCGCCGTGGTGGTCGCCGATCCGCGCCTCGCGCGCGCCTCGTACGGCCGGCGCTTCACCGCGACGCTCCCGTCGGCTCCCTTCGTGACCTCCTCCCGGTCGGAGCTTCTCTCGAGGGTAGGGGACTGGTTTTCGAGCGGCGCCGGCGAGCGGGTTCCGCGACCGGAAGGAGAGGAGGAGCCGTGCCGGGCGTGACCGCGCCGATCGCCGGAAAGGAACGGGTCGCGATCGGGGGCGCGCCGCTCACCTTTGACGACCTCCGCGCCGTCGCGGGGGGAGCGAGGATCTCGCTCGCCCCGGATGTTCCCGCGCGCGTCGCGCCGTCGCGAGCGCTGATCGAGAAGGTCCTGAAACAGGGGAGCACGGTCTACGGGGTCAACACCGGATTCGGCCAGCTCAAGTCGGTGCGCATCCGGGACGCCGACGTGGAGGAGCTGCAGCTCAACTTGATCCGGAGCCACGCGGCGGGGTGGGGGCCCGAGCTGGAGCCTCGCGCGGTGCGCCTCATGCTCGCCCTGCGCGCGCACTCGCTCGCGCTCGGATACAGCGGCGTGCGCCTCACGCTCCTCGAGCACTTCGTGCGAATGCTCGAAGCCGAGATCCTGCCGGTAGTGCCCAGCCGTGGCTCCCTGGGCGCGAGCGGAGATCTCATCCCGCTCGCGCATCTGGCGCTGGGCTTGATCGGCGAGGGAGAGGTTCGCGTCGAGGGGCGGCTCGCCAAGACGGCGGATCTCATGCGCGGGAACGGCATGGTGCCCCTTAAGCTCCAGGCGAAGGAGGGTCTCGCGCTCATCAACGGAACTCAGGGGATGACGTCGGTCGGCGCGCTCGCGCTGATCGAGGCGGCCGAGATTCTGCGCGCGGCCCACCTCGCGTGCGCGCTCTCCGTCGACGCCGCGCGGGGGAGCGTCAAGCCGTTCGATCCCCGCGTGCACGCGATCCGCCCGCATGCCGGCCAGAGGGATTCGGCGGCGATCCTCTGGAGTCTCCTGCAGGGAAGCGGCATCGTGGCCTCACACGCGGGCTGCGCCAAGGTGCAGGATCCTTATTCGCTCCGCTGCGCCCCCCAGGTGCTCGGCGCCTCGATCACGGCGTTCCGGCAGTCGCGCGAGACGGTCGTCACGGAGGTGAACAGCGTGAGCGACAACCCGCTCTGCTTCGCCGACACGGGAGAGGTGATCTCGGCCGGAAACTTCCACGGCGAGCCGGTGGCGCTGGCGCTCGATGTTCTTGCGATCGGGATGGCGGAGGTCGGCTCGATCTCCGAGCGGCGGACGTTTCTCCTCCTCGACGACGCGAAGAGCGGATTGCCTCCGTTCCTGAGTCCCGGAGCGGGGCTCCGAAGCGGGCTGATGATCGTGCAATACCTCCAGGCGGCCCTGGTGTCGGAGAATCGAATGCTCGCGCAACCGGCGAGCACGGATTCGATCCCGACCTCCGCCGGGCAGGAAGATCACGTGAGCATGGGGATGCACGCCGCGGTCAAAGCCCTGACTCTCGTGCGAAACGTGCGCCGTGTCGTGGCCGGGGAAATGCTGTGCGCGGCGCAGGGAATCCATCTCTTGAGACCGCTTCGGTCGAGCGGGCCGCTGGAGCGGGTGCTGGGGCGGCTCCATGAGCTCGTGCCGCCCCTCGACGAGGATCGAAGGCCGGACCACGATCTCGATCGATTGGATGAGTGGATCGCGTCCGGGGCCCCCGCGGACCTCGCGGGAATCGGAGCGTTTTGATGCCGCCTCCGGCGGGCGAAAGGATGTGACGGAAGCGATGCCGAAAACCGAGACCCAGGTCCCAAAGAGCGCACTCCCAGGCGCTCCTCCCCGCGAGCCGGTGCGCGCCCCTCGTGGGCCGAACCGATCCTGCAAGGGATGGCACCAGGAAGCGGCGCTGCGGATGCTCATGAACAACCTCGATCCCGACGTCGCGGAACGATGGCAGGATCTCGTGGTCTACGGCGGCACCGGCAGGGCCGCGCGGAGCTGGGAGGCCTTCCACGCAATCGTTCGCTCGCTTCGCGCCCTGGAAGGGGACGAAACGCTGCTCGTTCAATCGGGGAAGGCGGTCGGGGTCGCGAAAACGCATCCGGACGCGCCGCGCGTGATCCTGGCGAACTCGCTCCTGGTCCCCGCGTGGGCGACCTGGGACGAGTTCCGGCGCCTGGAATCGAAGGGGCTCACGATGTACGGCCAGATGACCGCGGGGTCCTGGATCTACATCGGGACGCAGGGGATTCTGCAGGGCACGTACGAGACGTTCGCCGAGGCCGCGCGACAGCGCTGCGGCGGGTCGCTGCGGGGCCGTTGGGCGCTGACGGCGGGTCTCGGCGGCATGGGGGGCGCACAGCCGCTCGCGGTCACGATGAACGAGGGCGTCTGTCTCGCGGTGGAAGTCGATCCCGAACGCGTCCGCCGTCGGGTCGAAACGCGGTATCTGGACAAGAGCACCGGGTCGGTCGAGGAAGCGCTCCGGTGGGTGGAGGAGGCCCTGCGGAAGCAGGAGCCGCTTTCGGTCGGATTGATCGGCAACGCCGCGGAGATCCTCCCGGACCTCGTGCGTCGCGGCAGCGCGCCCGATCTCGTGACCGATCAAACCTCCGCGCACGATGAGCTGAACGGTTATGTTCCCGCCGGGCTTTCCCTCGCCGATGCCGCCGCCCTGCGCCGCAAGCTTCCCAAGGAGTACGCGCGGCGCGCCATCGAGTCCATGGGCGAGCACGTGCGGGCCATGCTCGCGTTCATGGCGCGTGGGGCGGTCACGTTCGATTACGGCAACAACATTCGCGGCCAGGCGGTCAAGGCGGGCGTCACGAACGCGTTCGAGATTCCCGGTTTCGTGCCGCGGTTCATTCGGCCCCTCTTCTGCGAGGGGAAAGGACCCTTCCGTTGGGTCGCGCTCTCCGGAGACCCCAAAGACATCGCGGTGACCGACCGCGCTCTGCTCGAGCTGTTTCCCGCGAACGAATCGCTCCGGCGCTGGATCCGGCTCGCCTCCGAGCGCGTCACGTTCCAGGGCCTGCCGGCGCGGATCTGCTGGCTCGGCATGGGGGAACGGGAGCGATTCGGCGAGGTCTTGAACAAGCTGGTGGAGCGCGGCGACGTGGGGGCCCCCATCGTGATCGGCCGCGATCACCTGGACTGCGGCTCCGTGGCTTCTCCGTACCGTGAGACCGAGGGCATGCGCGACGGCAGCGACGCGATCGCGGACTGGCCGATCTTGAACGCGCTCCTGAACGCGGTCTCCGGCGCCTCCTGGGTGTCGGTGCATCATGGCGGGGGTGTCGGGATCGGAAACTCGATCCACGCGGGCATGGTCGTGGTCGCCGACGGCACGCCGGCGGGGCTCGCGCGCTTGCGCCGCGTGTTGACCAACGATCCCGCAACGGGGATCTGGCGTCACGCGGACGCGGGATACCCCGAGGCGCGCGCCATGGCCCTGAAGCACAAGCTCCCGATTCCTTCTCACGAGTGACCGCCTGTCTCCGATGAGGGACGGCCGACGGTGACGTGCGACCTTCTCATCGTCTCGGCCGCCCAGCTCGTCACCGCGGGCGAGGCCCAGGGCCCGCTCCTGGGCCACGCCCTGGATCACCCCCTCCTCCTTGAAGACGCCGGCGTGGCCTGCGTCGGTGGACGGATCGCCGCGGTGGGCACGACCGCGGAGGTCCTCGCCCGGTATCCGGAACGGGACGCCACCCGGGTGATCGACGCACGAGGCCTGCTTCTCGCCCCCGGGTTCGTGGACTGCCACACGCATCTTCCCTTCGCGGGAACGCGCGAGATGGAATTCGATGCGCGGGCCCGCGGGGAGACCTACGCCGCGATCGCCGAGAAGGGAGGCGGCATTCGGGCCAGCGTGCGCCGGCTCCGCGCCACGTCCGAAGACGAGCTCGCCGGGTCCGTGACGAAACGCCTCGAGCGGCTCCTCTCCCAGGGGACGACCACCGTCGAAGCCAAGAGCGGATACGGGCTGTCGCTCGACGAGGAGCGAAAGCAGCTCCAGGCGCTTCGCCGCGCGGGAGAACGCTCACCGGTGGAGGTCATTCCGACATTCCTCGGCGCCCACGAGATTCCGGACGAGCACCGCGGCAGGCGCGAGGAGTACGTGACGCTCCTTCTTGAGACGATGATCCCCGCGATCGCGCGCGAGCATCTCGCGCGCTATTGCGACGTCTTCTGCGACCAAGGGGTGTTCACGGTGGAGGAAGCGCGCCGGATTCTTCGGCGTGGCCGCGAGCTGGGCTTGGGCGCCAAGCTCCACGCCGACGAGCTGGCCGACGTCGGCGCCGCGGCGCTCGCGGCGGAGATGCGCGCCGTTTCCGCGGACCATCTGCTCCACGCGTCGCCTGCAGGGCTCCGCGCGATGGGCGAGGCGGGCGTGATCGCGGTCCTCCTGCCGGGAACCGCCTTTACGCTCGGGCTGCCCTATGCACGCGCGCGGGTCATGGTCGAGATGGGGCTTCCGGTCGCGCTCGCGACGGACTTCAATCCCGGGACCACCATGTCCTCGTCCATGGCGATGGCGATGACGCTCGCGGTCACGCAGATGAAGCTCACCCCCGCGGAAGCGTGGATGGCCGCGACCGCCAACGCCGCGCACGCCGTCGGCGAAGGGGCCCGGCTCGGCCGGATTCAGCCAGGGTACCAGGCCGACCTTGTGCTGTTCGACGCCCGGGACTATCGGCACATCGCTTACCACTACGCCGAGGAGCACGTGAGGTCCGTGATCAAGAGGGGTGCGCTCGTGATGGATCGCCAGGATCGTTGTGGTTGCGCATGAAGGCACAACGCCAAGATACTGATGCGATGCCGGTTATATTGGTTGTGTCGATCCCCACGAAATCCGCGGATCTCGGTAAGGAGAGCGCATGAGCGAACTTGTGGAGTGCGTCCCCAACTTCAGTGAGGGCCGAAATTTGTCTGTAGTTAGGCAAATCGTTGCCGAAATTTCGAGCGATCGGTCGGTCCGGCTGCTGGACCAGGAGATGAACGCCGACCACAACCGGTGCGTCGTCACGTTCGTGGGGGAGGCTCAGGCCGTGGTGGAGGCGGCTCTTAGGGGGGTCCGGAAAGCGACCGAGCTGATCGACCTGCGCCGGCATCGGGGCGAGCATCCTCGCATGGGAGCCACCGACGTTCTGCCGTTCGTTCCGATCGGATCGACCCAACTGGAGCGGTGCGTGGAACTGGCGAAGCAGGCGGGAGAGCGGATCGCCGGCGAGCTCGGCATTCCGGTGTATCTCTACGAGGCCGCCGCGACCCGACCCTCCCGGCAGAATCTCGCGGACGTGAGGCGCGGGGAGTTCGAAGGATTGGCCCGGGAGATCGGGACGAACCCCGATCGGGCGCCCGATTTCGGCCCGCGCGCGATGCATCCGAGCGCGGGGGCGATCGCCGTGGGCGCGCGGATGCCGCTTCTGGCCTTCAACGTGAATCTGGGCACCAGGGACGTCGAGATCGCGAAGCGGATCGCCAAGGCGATCCGCTTCCAGTCGGGCGGGCTTCGCTACGTCAAAGCTCTCGGTTTCGAGCTCAAGGAGCGCGGCATCGTCCAGATCTCGATGAACCTCGTCAACACGTGGGGGACGCCCGTCCAGCGTGTCTTCGCGCTCATCCAGGATGAGGCGGACCGTTACGGCGTGGCGATTGTGGGGAGCGAGGTCGTCGGGCTCGTTTGCCAGGACGCCTTGATCGATGTCGCGGAACACCATTTGAGACTCGAGGGCTTCTCCCGGGATCAGATTCTGGAAAACCGGCTCGCCCGGCGCCTGGGCGCCACCGAGCAGACGGTTGCGGAGTTCCTGGAGGACGTGGCATCGGCATCACCCACGCCCGGTGGCGGAAGCGTGTCCGCCTTGGCCGGCGCGCTCGCTTCGGCGCTCTCGTCCATGGTCACGCGGCTGACGATCGGAAAACAGAAGTACGCCGAGCATGAGGCCCGGATGCTCGAGGTGAGCGCGGCGGCGGAATCGTTGCGCCGGGAGCTCGTCGACTTGGTGCAGGAAGACGCGCGCGCCTATGAAGCGTTCCGGGCGGCGGCGCGGCTCTCGCAGCGCACGCCGGATGAGATCGCGCTCCGGGAGAGGACGCTCGTGGAAGCGGCGCGGAACGCGGCGCTGGTTCCCCTTCGCACGGCGGAGGCATGCGTGCGCTCGCTCGAGCTGGCGCTCGACGTCGCGACGGTGGGAAACGCGAACGCGGTCAGCGACGCCGGGGTGGCGGCATGGCTCGCTCGCGCGGGCGCGGAGGGAGCGGCTTGGAACGTCCGGATCAACGTGGGGAGCTTGCCCGGGGCCGAGCGCTCGGACCTCGAATCGCGTGTCGAGCGCTCGCTCGCTCGCGCGAAGGAGCTTCTGGATTCGTGCGTCGCCCAGGTCGCCCGGCGGATGAAAGCGGAATGAGTCTCGACTTCTCGGCGGCAGGGAACGAGGGCTGAGCGTGGATCGGAACATGGCGATCAAGCGGAAGGCGCAGCAGCTCGTCCAAAAGGGCGACGTGAACGGCGCCATCGCCGAATACGAGAAGCTCTTCGAGGGAGGCGACAAGGACCCCTACGACTTCATCGTCGTGGCCGACCTCCTCGCGAAGCGCGGCTCCATGCAGGAAGCCGTGCGCCGCTATCGCCAGGCGGTCGACGAGTACGCGAAGAGCGAGCTCTACAAGAACGCGATCGCCGTATGCAAGAAGATCCTCCGCATCTCCAAGGAAGACCTCGCCATCCACCGCACGCTGGGAGAGCTGTACGCGAAGGAAGGGCTGTACGGGGACGCGCAGATTCATTATCTCGAGTTCGCCGAGGGCTCGATCCGGCGCCAGGATCATGACGCGGCGCTCGATGTGCTCGATGAGGTGCTCAAGCTTTCGGCCGATAATTTCGACCTCTCCGAAAAGTACGTCGAGATCGCGCTTCGCGCCGATCAGCCGGAGCGGGGCGGCCGCGAGCTCCTGAGGCGCGCGGAGCGCGCGAAGCTCACCGGACGGATCGATGAGGCCGAGGCGATCCGGGAGCGGGTCTCCACGCTCGCCCCCAGCCTGCTGACATCGTTCCCGGGAGCTCCCGGCGCCGCCGTGCCCGTTCCCACGGGAGCGCCCGGCGCCCCCGCACAGCCGGCGCGTCCGGAGGCGGGCCTGGAGCCCGGCGTGGAGGAGGCGGTCGATCGCGGTCTCGGCTTCGAACCCTCGTCACGCGCCATCGAACGCGAGCTCGCGACGCCGGTCGCCCCTCCGTCCCAGCGTGAAGAGGTGGCCGCGGCGTCCGGCGGCCCCCCATCCGTGCGCGAGCCGGAACCCGAGCTTCAGAGCCACGAGGAGCTGGCGCGCGGCTATCTCCAATCCGGAAACAAAGACCTTGCCGCCGAAGAATACTGGAAGGCGAGCGAGCTGGCGTTCTTCCGCGGGGATATGGCTCGCGCGCGGGAGCTTCTCTCGGCTCTGCTCGGCATCGAGCCCACCCACGAAGCGGCGCTTCGGCGTTTTGTGGATATCGCCGCGCGGGCGGGGGATGGCCCGGCGGAAGCCCGGGCGCGCTTCGAGCTGGGTGAGGTCTACCTCGCGCACGAAGAATGGGAACTCTCCCGCTTGGAATATCTCCGTTGCCTGGAGCTCGATCCCGAGAACGACCGCGCGCGCGGTCGGGTCCAGCGTCTCGACGCGCTCCTGAACGGCCGCCCGGAGGCCGGAGCCCCGATCGATCTCGACTCGCTTCCGGACGAGCGCCCCGCCTCGAGCGTGCGGGTGCGCGACGAGGAGCAGGTTCCTCCGAGCGGAGACCCGCTCATCGATCTCGAGGAGATCATCGACGAGTTCAAAGCCGGCGTCAGCGAGCGCATCTCCGGGGAAGACCACGAGAGCCACTACGACCTCGGCATGGCCTACATGGAAATGGGTCTCTACGACGAAGCGATCGGCGAGTTCCAGGTGGCCTCCAAGGGGAGCCCGATGGAGGTCAAGTGCCTGGAAATGATCGCCCTCTGCTTCCTCGAAAAGAACGAGCCGGCTTCGGCGGCACGCGAGCTGAGCCGGGCCCTCGAGCTTCCGGGGTACGGTCCCGAGGAGACGATCAGCATCCGATACAATCTCGCCGTGGCGAACGAGCGGCTCGGGAATCTCGACCGAGCGCTCCAGCATTTTGAAGAGGTCTACCTCTTGAACGTGGATTTCCTGAAGGTCGCAAGTAAGGTGAAAGAATTGAAGCAACGTCTTGCGCGCGCGGAAGATCGAGCCTGAGCATGTCGCGCATCGATCTCCACATGCATTCGAGCGCCTCGGACGGGTCCTTCACCCCGGACGCGGTGACGAGGACCGCGGCTTCGAACGGCGTCGAGATCTTCTCGCTCACCGATCACGACACCCTGGACGGACTTCCCGCCGCGGCTCTTTGCGCGAAGCAATGCGGCCTCCGGCTCATCCCGGGCGTGGAGCTATCCGTCAGCGAGGAGGCGATGGATGTTCACCTGCTCGCCTATGGGTTCGACGAGACCGATCCCACGCTCGGGGCGGCGGTCGCCCGCTATCGTGAAGGCCGCCGGGAACGCGCACGGAAAATTCTTTCGCGCTTGAAGGGGCTGGGCATCCGGATCTCGCTCGAGGAGATCGAGACGATCGCGCACGGCGGCTCGCTCGGGCGCCCGCACGTCGCGGAGGCGCTGCTCCGCGCGGGGCACGTCGAGTCGTTCAACGAGGCGTTCCAGCGCTATCTCGGACACCATGCTCCGGCCTATGTGCCGAAGCCTCGGGTCACGCTCGAGGAGGCATCCACGATCGTGCGCGACGCGGGCGGTGTCACGATCCTCGCGCATCCTGGAACCCTGAACCGCGATTACCTGATTCCGGCCTGGGCCCGGCGCGGCCTGGACGGGATCGAGGTTTGGCACTCGAAGCACGACGCCGCGGCGGTGGAGCGCTATCGCGGGTTCGCCCAGCTTCACGGCCTTCTCATGACGGGAGGCTCGGATTATCACGGCGAGCGGACGCCCGGGATCACGATCGGGAGCGTCGAGGTGCCGGACGAAATCCTGAAGCCTCTCGACGCCCTCTTGAAGACCCGCCGCCCCGTCCGCTCGCGCTCGTAGAGGCGGGCTCAGGGTTCGTCGCCGCCCGCCGGCGCCCCGGACCGTCGTTGCGCATCGAAGATGCATCTGGTACGTTTTCCCTCGCCTCCTCCCGATGCGAACCATCGTTCTGAGCTCCTCCCTCATCGCCTTTTCGGTCGCGTGCGGCTACGCGAAGCTGCTCCTGTTCCCGTACCTCTTCTTTGTGGAGCTTTTCACCGTGGCGGTTTTCCTATCCGGGATCCTCGCGGGACCGGCGTGGGGCCTTTGGATTGGCGCGATCGCGCGCCTTGTGTTCAGCGTGGCGAATCCGTACGGCCCGCCCCATCCGTGGATTCTGGCGGCGCAGGTGTTCGGGGGAGCGCTCGTCGGGGCCATCGGAGGTCTCGCCCGGCCGTGGCTCCTCCTTGCGCCGGAATCCTCGGGCGCATACCGCGCGCGATCCGCGGTTCTGCTTGCGTGCGGGCTTCTCGCGACGCTCCTCTACGACGCCCTGACGAATCTCGCACAGGGAGTCGCCTTCGGCTCCTTCTCCGTCGCGATCGCGCTCGGCCTTCTCCCGGCGGCGCAGCACCTCGCTTCCAATCTCGTGATCTTCGGTCTCATCGGAAATCTCGCGATTCCGTGGCTCAGGCACCATCCCATGGCGGCACGGCGTGCCGGCTGAGCGTGCCCTGCGGCTCTTCGCGCTCGCCGGATGGATCATGAGCTCGGCGCCTTCCGCCGCGCGCGCCGCCCCACCGGCCATCCCCGACAGCGCGCGCGCCGCCCCGCCGGCCCGGGTCGCGGCTCGGATCGGGGTGACCGTCGAACCGAAGCTCTGGATCGCGGCGCCGATCGACATGACCGTCGAGCGAACGTTGGGGATCGCATCGCTCGAGGATGCGCTCCGCCTGCGCCGCCCGCTTCTCTTGACCCCGCTTCCTCTGTTCGG
>VBOW01000009.1 GCA_005893275.1 Candidatus Eisenbacteria bacterium
CATCCTGCTCGCGGTGTCCTCCTGGCTCGCGCTTCACATGGCTCCGGCGAGCGACGCGAACAATCCCCCTGTTCCCTCGCAGTCGGGCGACGCGGGTGCCGTCGCGCCGGATCAGCCATCCGTGGCACCGGGTCAGCCCTCCGTAGCACCGGATCAACCTCCCGCGGAGCAAGCACCCGACGAGCCCGAGGCCCCGGCGGCCCCGGAGCCGACCCAGGAGGTTCCGGAGGTCATCGCGCCGGACGCGGTCGCGGTTTCTCCGAACCGGACCGGCGCCGGCGCGCCCCCCGCTCGCGAACCCACATCGGCCTCCACGGCGCCGTACCGATCGCCCCTCCCCGAGCCGGGGACCACGCCCGCGCGCACGCCGGCACCGGCCGCGACCAAGCGCGCCACACCCCCGCCTTCGAGGCAGCCTTCGGACGCGCCGCGGCCGGTCGCCGCCGCGGGCCATCGCGTTGTCGGGGAGTCCCCGAAGCCTTCGGCGCCGTCCCCGAGCGCTCCGTCCTCCGGCGGATCGATCGAGGACGATGAAGCGACGGCGGCGCCCGCGGAGAACCCCTCAGCCGAGCCCGTCCCGGCGAGAGAGAGCTCGAGGGGAGCCTCCGAGAAGGAAGGGGCGCGGCCCGGGCCCGCATCGCAGCGATCGGGCTCCAATGCGGGCGCTTCACCCCGAGTCGGCGCGGCGCCAAGCGCGAAGAAGGTCGAGGAGGAGAGCGCCCCCACCCCGCCCGAGATCGTGGGGCCGATCGATCGGCTCCATCTCGCGACCGTGGCCGCGGCCGAGCGCGCCGACTTGACCGGGCTCCGCCGACTCCGCGGGACGTGGAAGGATTTCATGTCCAAAATGGGGGTGGGCCCGGATCGGGCGCGCGCCAGGCGGGAGTACGCCGACTGCCTCTGGGCGATTCAGAGCATCACGGGCAGACGATCCGATCAGAAAGACGCGCTCGCCGCCTACCGCGAATACCTCTTGAGCGCGCCCGCCGGGGGCGCCGACAGCCGCTCCGTTTCGCACCTGCGCCAACTCGAAGACGCGCTCGCCGAGAAGCGCTGAGACCCCTTCGATCCTCGCCCCCGAGCGCCGCTTGAATTCCCCCTGGGTTGACGACCGTGGGGCTGGGCCGTAGGCTCACGCGCGTGAATCCGAATCCCACCCCGGCGGGAAATCGCCCCGTTCGATGGCTCCCCGACGACATTCCCCGGAGGTTCGGATCGTTCTCGAGAAGCCGGCTGGGGTGGGCGCTGGTCGTGTTCCTCTTCGTCTTCGGTTTTCTCGGGTACGACTGGTTCCGGCTCTCCTCGCTCGCTTCCTTCCGTTATTCCGGACAAGGCTGGAAATTTCCGACGCGGGTATACGCGGATTGGATCGAGCTGCGCACCGGAATGCCGCTCGAGGTCTCGGAGCTCCGCCAGGCGCTCGATTGGGCGCGCTACCGCCGCGCGGGCGGGAGACCGTACGCGCCGGGGCAATACCGCGTCCGCGGGTCCATCTTCGAGATCTATCTTCGGCCCTTTCTCTACCCGGACCGTTCCGAGCCCGGCTCGACCACCCTCGTCGAGATCCGCGACGGACACGTCGCTTCGATCGGAAACGGCTTCACGGAAACGACGCCGCGCGGGCTCCTGCGCATCGATCCCCAGCTCCTCGCCGAATTCTCGGACACGGAGCGTGAGCGTCGCTCGTACCTGCCGCTCTCCGCGATCCCACGCCACGTCGCGCTCGCCGCGGTCGCGAGCGAGGACCGGCGCTTCTTCCGCCACATGGGACTCGACCTCCTGGGAATCGGACGCGCCACGGCGCGCAACGTAGCCGCCGGGTCGGTCGTCGAGGGCGGGAGCACGATCAGCCAGCAGCTCGCGAAAAACGTCTTTCTTTCGCGGAAGCGCACCTTCACCCGCAAGCTGCACGAAGCGCTTCTCGCCGTGATGATTGAGCTCCGCTACTCCAAGGAACAGATCCTCGAGTTCTATCTCAACCAGATCTATCTCGGGCAGCGCGGGACCTGGAGCGTCTGCGGCCTCGAGGAGGGCGCTCTCTACTACTTCAACAAGCACGCGACGGAGCTGACGCTCGGCGAGGGGGCGCTCTTGGCCGGAATCATTCCGGCGCCGAACCGGCTTTCGCCCTACCGCGACGCGGACCTCGCGATCGCGAGACGGAACGAGGTGCTCGAAGACATGGTGGCGTGTGGATTCATCTCGCGGGCCGAAGCGCAGGGGGCGCGAAAAACGCAGCTCCGGTTCGCGCCCAATCCGACGCCCACGACGCGCGCTCCCTACTTCGTCGATTACGTTCGGGAGGTCCTCTCGAAGGATATCTCGGAATCGGACCTGAGCACCCGCGGGCTGCTCGTGTTCACGACGCTCGATCCCCGGCTCGAGGAAGCGGCCGAGCGTTGCGTGCGCGAGGGAGCCCGCGATGCGGACTCGCGCTCGCAGGTCGGCGGCGCCAACCGGGACCCGGCGCAGGCCGCCCTTCTCGCGATCGAGCCGCAGAACGGGGCGATCCGCGCCATGGTCGGCGGGCGTGACTATCGCGAGAGCCCCTTCAACCGGGCGGTGGAATCGCACCGGCAGCCCGGCTCGGCCTTCAAGCCGTTCGTCTACGTCGCCGCGCTCGACACGCCGTTCTCGGGAAGACGGCCGCCGCTCACCGCCGCGACGCTCCTCGATGACGTGCCCGACTCCTTCCCGACACCCTTCGGCCTGTGGGCTCCTCGCAACTACGAGCATGGGTATTACGGCCGGGTCACCGCGGCGCGCGCCCTGGCGCGCTCGCTCAACGTGGCGACGGTCCGGCTCGAGTTCCTGGTGGGTGTGCCCAAGGTGACGCAGATGGCCCGCGCGTTGGGCATCCAAAGCAAGTTGCGCGAGGTGGCGTCGCTCGCTCTCGGGACGAGCGAGGTGACTCCGCTCGAGCTCACGACCGCGTACGCCACTCTCGCGAACGGGGGCGTGATGGTGAAGCCGAACCCGGTCCGCGCGGTCCTCGACCGAGGCGGCAACTTGATCTGGGCGTCCAGGCGCGAAAGGTACCGGGTCGTGCGACCGGAAACGGCGTACCTCGCGACCACCCTGCTCCAGGGCCCCGTGCTCTACGGGACCGCAGCATCGATTCGCAACGAGTTCGGATTCACCCGCCCTGCCGCGGGCAAGACCGGCACGACCGATGACGAGAACGACGCGTGGTTCGTGGGCTATACGCCCGACCTCGTGGCGGGAGTCTGGGTGGGGTGCGACCGAAACCGGAGGCTCGGGCTCACCGGCACGCAGGCCGCGGTGCCGATCTGGGCCCGGTTCATGGAAATCGCGCATCAGGGAAAGCCGGTGCGCGACTTCCAGGCGCCGCCGGGGGTGATCGACGTGTGGATCGACGCCGATACGGGTCTCCGCGCGGGGGCCGACTGCGTCCACGTGATGCGCGAGGCGTTCATTCCGACCACCGAGCCCAGGCAGGTCTGCATGGCCTACCACGCGCCGGCCTGGTCCGACTCCATGCAGCCCGATTCGACCGGCGTTCTTCCGGACGAGGCACCCGACGAGCAGGGGCCGGGGGAGGAGGGGACGACCGGCGTCAATCCCGAAGAGCAAGCTCCGGACGGGAGCGCTCCGGACGGGACGGCTCCGGACAGGACGGCTCCGGAGAGCGCCCCGGACGGTCAGGAGAATCCGGCTCCGCCCGGAATTTAGAGAAATTCCCGGATTTGGAAGATCGAGCGGAACGGGACGCCGCGCGACTTGAACTCCTCGGCGCCTCCTTCGTTCCGATCCACGACGCACGCGACGACGCACACGGCCCCGCCCGCTTCCCGCACCGCTTCGCAGGCCGCGAGCGCGCTTCCGCCCTTCGTGATCACGTCGTCCACGATCGCCGCGGGGAGCTTCTTGTCGAAGGGGCCCTCGATACGCCGCGCGGTTCCGTAGGCCTTTTCGGATTTTCGCACGATGAAACCAGGAAGCCCGCGCCCCTGGATCTCCGTCCACGTAAGGAGCGCCCCGACGATCGGGTCGGCACCCAGCGTCAGTCCCCCCACCGCGCGGGCGCCGTATTCGAGCAGGATGGGGTCGAGGAGGCGCGCGATCAGGACCGCGCCCTCGGGATGAAGGCTCGTCTGCCGAACGTCCGCGTAGTATTTGCTCTTGAGGCCCGAGGAAAGGGTGAAATCGCCGAAGCGGATCGAGCGCTCGAGCAGGATTTCCTTGAGCCTCGCCCGGTCCGCTTCCAACTCCGCGGGGAGGCCGGTCGCGCGTGTCACGCGCGATGGATACCACAGTCCCATGCAGCCGCGAACGGGAAAGTGCTATTCTGCGCGACTCGTTTCGGAACCGCGTTTCACCGGGCTGAGGTGCTCTCATGAGGTGGATCCGAGGATTCAGCGCGCTCGTCGTTCTCGTTTCGGTCGCGGGAGCGGCCTGGGCGGAGGAAAGCGACTCGAAGGCGATCGCGAAAGGGCGGTGGTCGGTGGCGTTCTCGCTGCCGGACGGGGGCGGGGGCTCGATGGGGGTTTGGAGGATGGTCTCGCAGAAGTCCAACCTGGGAATCAACGTGGGCATCGACCACGAGATGGAGCAGTTCACATCGGGTCCGGACAGCCTGAGAGCCAAAGGCGGATCTTCGTTCTGGGCCGTCTCGCTGGGGCCTTCGATCAAGCGGTACCTGGTCGTGCGCGACGCCGTCTCGCCGTTCCTCCTCGCCTCGCTCCGGGGGTCGTACCGTTGGAGCCGTGGCGCGTATCGTCGTGGCGCAACCCTGGAGGCCGGTCTCGGCGCGGATTGGACGCCGCTCGAATCGATCAGCATCGGGGCGGCGACCGGCGTCTCCTGGACGGAGTCCATGGTCAGCTACTCCGCGGAGGGCGCGCCGAAAACCAGCAATTCCTTATTCGACACGATGACAACGTCGCTGATGATGCATCTTTACTTCTGACTCCATCGGCCGATCCCCGAAAACCGTTCAGGCCGCCGCGCCGCTCGTGTAAACTCGCCACCGTGGTTCCCCGTTCGAATCTCCCCGGCATCTTCCGCGCGCGAGGGGTCGCATGAGCGCTGGATTCGTCCACCTCCACAACCACAGCGACTACTCGCTCCTCGACGGCGCCTGCCGCCTGGACCGCCTGGTCGACCGGGCGAAGGGGCTCGGCATGCCCGCGATCGCGCTCACCGATCACGGCAATCTGTTCGGCGCGGTCGAGTTCTACGAAATCGCGAGGGCCGCCGGCCTGAAACCCATCCTCGGATGCGAAGTCTACGTCGCCCACGGCTCGCGGCTCGACAAGACGCGGAGCGTGGACGGAAAGGGCGCCTACGATCACCTCGTCCTTCTCGCGAGGAACCGCGACGGATACCGAAACCTCATGCGGCTCTCCTCGGCAGGATATCTCGAAGGCTTCCATTACAAGCCCAGGATCGATAAGGAGCTGCTGTCGCGCCACGCGGAGGGGCTCCTTTGCCTGAGCGCCTGTCTGCGCGGCGAGCTGCCGCAGCTTGTCCTCGCGGGAGACCTGGAGGGGGCGAAACGGGCCGCGGCCTGGTACCGGGACCTCTTCGGCGCGGAGTTCTACTACCTCGAGGTCCAGGACCACGGGATTCCCGACGAACGGACGGTCGCGGAGCGTCTGATCGATTTGGGTAAGAGCATGGGGATCCCGGTCGTTGCGACCAACGATTGCCATTACCTCGCGCGCGAGGACGCCGAGGCGCACGAGGTTCTCCTCTGCATCCAGACCGGCAAGACCATGCAGGACAAAGACCGGTTCCGGTTCGCGACCGACCAGGTGTACGTGAAGTCGGCGGAGGAGATGGAGGCGCTCTTCCACGGCGAGCCCGCCGCGATCCGGAATTCGCTCGAGGTGGCTGAAAAATGCGAGCTCACCCTCGACACGGAACGGGTTCAGCTGCCGGAGTTTCCGCTCCCGCCGGAGTTCCACGACGCCGAGAGCTATCTGCGCTCGCTGGCGCGCGAGGGGCTCTCCCGGCGCTACGGGACGATCCAGCCCGAGATGGAGCATCGCCTGGCCTACGAGCTGGACACGATCTGCCAGGTCGGCTACGCGCGCTACTTCCTCATCGTGCGCGACTTCATCGAGTTCGCGCGCGGGAACGGGATCGGCGTGGGTCCCGGCCGCGGCTCCGCGGCGGGCAGCCTCGTCTCCTACGTGCTCGGCATCACCGATATCGATCCGCTGAAATTCAATCTCCTCTTCGAGCGATTCCTGAATCCGGAGCGGATCAGCATGCCGGATATCGATATCGATTTCGACTACGAGAATCGGGGGCGCGTGATCGAGTACGTGCTCGAGAAGTATGGGCGGGAGAACGTGACCCAGATCATCACGTTCGGGACCATGGCGGCCCGCGCGGTCGTGCGCGATGTCGGGCGCGCGCTCGGCATGAGCTACGCGGATCAGGATCGCGTGGCGAAGCTGATTCCGGGCGAGCTGGGCATGACGCTCACCCGCGCGCTCGAGACCGTGCCGGAGCTTCGGGCGCTCGCGCAGCAGGACGAGACCATGGCGAAGCTGATCCGCTGCTCGCTCGCGCTCGAGGGGCTCGCGCGGCACGCCTCCACGCATGCCGCCGGCGTTTTGATCGCCCCGGGGAAGCTCTCCGATTACGTGCCGGTGTACCGGTCGAGCAAAGGCGATGTGACGACGCAGTTCGACATGATCTCTCTCGAGAAGATCGGGCTCCTGAAAATGGACTTCCTGGGGCTTCGAACGCTGACGGTGCTGGAGGACGCGTCGCGGCTCGCGTCGGAGAGCTCCGGGAGCGCGATCCACGTGAAGGAGATCCCGCTCGATGACCCCGCGACGTATGCGCTCCTGTCCAAGGCGCAGACCATCGGCGTGTTCCAGCTCGAATCCTCGGGAATGCGGGAGCTCCTGCGTAAAGTGATGCCCGATACGTTCGAGGACATCATCGCCATCAACGCGCTCTTCCGGCCCGGGCCCATCCAGAGCGGGATGCTCGATGATTTCGCCAAGCGGAAGCACGGGAAGCAAAAGGTCACCTACATGCACCCCGCCCTCGAGCCCATCCTGAGCAATACGCACGGCGTGATCGCCTATCAGGACCAGGTGATGCAGATCGCGAACCGGCTCGCCGGCTTTTCCCTCGCCCAGGGAGACCTCCTCCGCCGCGCCATGGGCAAGAAAAAGCCGGAGGAGATGGCTCGCATGAAGCAGACCTTCGTCGAAGGCTGCGCGAAGAATCAGGTCCCGAACCGAAAGGCCCAGGAGATTTTCGACCTGGTGGAGAAGTTCGCCGGCTATGGGTTCCCCCGCGCCCATAGCGCGGCGTACGCTCTTCTCTCCTATCAATGCGCCTATCTGAAAGCGCATTACCCCGCCGCCTACATGGCGGCGGCGCTGACGAGCGAGGTGGGGGACACCGATCGAATCGTCACGCTGGTCGAGGAGGCGCGCCGGCTCGGCATCTCGGTCAAGCAGCCGGACGTGAACCGGAGCGGCGTCGGGTTCACGCTGGAAGGGGACGCCGTCCGATTCGGATTGACCGCGATCAAGAACGTCGGCAGGGGCTCCGTCCTCGCGATCGTCGCCGCGCGCGAGCGCGGAGGACCGTTTTCCTCGCTCGGGGATCTCTGCCGCCGCGTGGATCTGAAGGCGATCAATCGGCGGGTCCTCGAGTCGCTCGTGCTGGCCGGCGCGTGCGATTCGCTCGGCGGCGACCGCGCGCAGCTCTTCGAGACCGTCGCGGGGTCGCTCGGCCGGGCCCAGGATATCGCCAAGGGCACGAGCAGGGATCAGGTCGCCCTCTTCGGCGCGGAGCACGCGATCGAAGCGCCGGAACCCGAGCTCCCGCTCGTGGCTCCCTGGCCGCTTCACGAGCGCCTCCAGCGCGAGCGGGAGGTGCTCGGATTCTACTTCTCCGATCACCCGCTTTCCCCCTACCGCTCGCTCATCGAGGCCCGCCGGCTCGCCGACACGGCTCGGGTCAGGGAATCCAGGGACGGCGCCGAAGTGGCTCTGATCGCGATGGTCTCGTCGATCAAGACGATCACCGACCGGAACGGGAGGCCGATGGCGTTCGTCACCCTGGAGGATTTCTCCGGCAGCGTCGAGGGGGTCACGTTCGCCGATCTCTATGAGCGAAACCGCGCGGCGCTGGTACAGAGCGCCATCATCGAGATCCGGGCGCGCGTGAGCGTGCGCGAGGACGAGGATCCGAAGCTCGTTCTTCAGGCGATCCGCGCGATCGCGGCGGGGGATGCGTCCTCGGGGCAGGCGATCCACATCGATCTCACCGAGGCTCCGGGAGATGTGTCGCTCGAGATGCTCCGGGACCTCCTGAGTCGCCACCCCGGCGAAAGCCCGGTATACTTCCTCGTGCGTCCCGGATCGGACATCGCGAAAACCCAGATTCGCGCGCGGCGGCTCCTCGTGCGGGCGAGCGACGAGCTGGTCTCGGAGCTCAAGGCGCGTCTCGGGGAGCGCGCCGTCTCGCTCGTGAACGGGGCGAAGGAAGCCGTTCCCTTCTAGACCCATCCGGAGACAAGACGCGGTGAACGGAACCTGGCTCGATTTCGAAAAGCCGATCGTGGATCTGGAGCGCCGCATCGAGGACCTCCGCGCCGCCGCCGCGTCGGAGAAGCCGGAGGCCGCGGAGGAGCTCAAACGCCTCGAGCGGAAGGTCGAGCGGCTCCGCCGCGATATCTACTCCAAGCTGACGCGCTGGCAGCGGGTGAAGCTTGCGCGGCATCCGCGGCGGCCCTACACGCTCGACTACCTGAAGGTGATCGCGCCCAGTTTCCTCGAGCTCCACGGCGACCGCCGATACGGGGATGATCCCGCCATCATCTCGGGGCTGACGGAGATCGAGGACATCCCGATCGTTCTGATCGGGCACCAGAAGGGCCGCGACACCAAGGAGAACATTCATCGAAACTTCGGGATGGCGCATCCGGAGGGGTACCGAAAGGCGCTTCGCCTCATGCATCTCGCCGCGAAGCTCGGATGCCCGCTCGTGACCTTCGTGGATACGCCGGGCGCCTATCCCGGCGTCGGAGCGGAGGAGCGCGGGCAGTCCGAGGCGATCGCGCGAAATCTGGTCGAGATGGCGCATCTTCCCGTGCCGATCATCTCGATCGTCATCGGCGAGGGGGGCTCCGGCGGCGCGCTCGCGATCGCGGTGGGGGACGTCGTGCTGATGCTCGAGAACTCGATCTACTCCGTGATCACCCCGGAGGGCTGCGCGGCGATCCTATGGAAGGACGCGAGCAAGGCCGAACAGGCGGCGGAGGCGCTCAAGCTCACGGCGCACGACCTTCTCGAGCTCAACGTGATCGACGAGGTGATCCCCGAGCCTTTGGGGGGCGCCCATCGCGACCCCGAGGAAACGGCCCGCCGCATCCAGGCCGCGATCGTGCGCCACGTGCGCGGTCTCTTGGGGCTGCCGACTCAGGAGCTTTTGGATCGCCGCCTGGAGAAGTTTCTCAAGATGGGGGTCTATCTGGAAGAAACCGGCCCGGAACCGGCCCCGGTGGGGGAGGGATAAACGAGATGCCGATCAGCGAGGAGCTTCGCTCGATTCTTGTATGCCCCCAATGCAAAGGGGATTTGCGCGATCAAAAGGAGCCGGAGCGTTTGATCTGCGACCGGTGCGGCCTCGCGTACCCTATCGTCGACGACATTCCGGTCATGTTGATCGAGGAAGCCGAGCGGATCGCGAAGGCTTGAGCCTCCCCTTCCGAGCTCTTTCGCTCCTGCTCCTCTTCGCCGTCTGGGCGGGCGTCGCCTCCGGGGAGGCCGCCGTGCCGCGCGTCGAATCGGTCACGGCGACAGGCTACCGCGTCACCGTACCCGTTCCCGAGCCCGAGATCAGGATTGAGGAGGTCTTCGGCGAGAACCTGGCCGAGATCTCGCTCCCGGGGGGCGCGTTCGACTCGCCCGCGGGAGCGCCGCAGCTCCCCTCGATCACGCTCCTGCTCCGCGTGCCCTGGGGGGTCGACCCCCGCGTAACCGCCTCGCCCGGCGCGGAACGATCGCTGGGCGCGCTCAAGCCAGTTCCGCTTCCGCACCTTGTATCCGACCGCGCGGTATGGCGGTCCGTGAGCGCCGCGGAGATCGCCTCGTATTTGGAACGGCCGGAATACAGCCCCAGGGGCGCGGGGGCGTCGCAGCCGCCGCTCTGGAGCGCGGTGACCTCGGCGGCCGGCGTCGAGCGCGTTCTCCAGGTGACGCTGCGGCCGATCCGGTGGGATCCGAGGAGCGGCCAGGCGACGGCGCTCGAACGAGTCACGCTCGAGGTGTCCTGGGAGAAGCCGGTCCGCCCGGAGCTCGGGCAGGGGCCGGCTTCCACCGGGGCGGTCGCGCCGATCCGCGGTGAGGTGGGCCGGGATGGCGCCGTCGGGCCCCGGTACGCGGCGCGCCCGGCCTCCACCTCCGGCGCGCGACCCGTGGTCGGCGCCGGCCGACGCGCGTCGGCTTACGCGGGCCCGCTCCGCGTCCAGCCCACGCGCCCGTGGGTGCGGCTCGGGGTGCTCCGCCCCGGCCTTTACGCCGTGAGTCCGGCCGACCTGGCGTCGGCGGGCGTTTCTGTGTCCGGCATCGATCCCGCGTCGTTCCGCGTCTTCCGGAGAAACCCGGGGGATCTTCCCGAGAGCGTCGATGTGGACCTGGGCCCCGACTCGCTGCGCGAGTGCGCGATCGTGGTCACGGGGGAAGGGGACGCTGTCTTCGACCCCGGAGATCGCATTTACGTCTACGCGACCGGGGCTACCGGATTTGGCTACGACCTGACGCTCGGCGGCTCGACGAATTACCTGGAGCCGCAGCGATCGGACGAGGAGTCCCTGTGGCTGACCTGGGGCCCGGGCCCCGTTCCCTCGCCGGCGCGGCGCATGGCTGTGCGCGACGCCGCCCCGGTTTCCGCGGCGCCCTCGGTGACCTCGGTGCGGCACCGGGTTCACTACGAGGAAAACCGCGTACGGGACTTCAACCTCTTCGACCCCTCTCTTCGCTGGGAGCGCTGGTTTTACCGGCTGTTCACGCAAGGCTCGCGCATCGCGTTCCCGCTGGCGCTCCCGGGCTCGGAAACGGGTGGGCAGGGCTCGCTCCTCCTCCGGATGTGGGGGAAGGGGATTTCGGTGGGGCCGCCGCCGGTGGACGACCACTACACGAACTTGTTTTGGGACGGCGCGCTCGTCGCCAGCGGCTCCTGGAATTTCACCACACCGAAAGATCTCATCGCGTCCCGCTTCACCGTCCGCGCCTCCGACACGCTCCAGGTCGAGGTGCCGCGGCTGACCGATCCCTTGGACCCGAATCGCTTCGACCAGAGCGAGCTGGCCTGGTTCGAGATCACCTACCCCAGGCGACTTCGGGCGATCAACGACACGCTCCAGTTCGCGGCCGACTCGGCCGTGTCGGGCACGGTCCATTACGTCGTGGACGGGATCACCGACACGACCGCGGTGTGGTTCCTCGACCGGACCGATCCGGAAAACCCGGTCCGGTACGGGAACGGAGCCTACTCCGGCGCCTCGGCGCCGTTCGGCCTCACGCTCGAGGACAGCGTGGCGGCGGGAAGCCCCAGGAGGTACGCGCTCGTCTCGATGGCCAGGGCCTCGAGGCCCGCGACGATCACCCGATACGCGCCCGCCTCGAGTCCCCACGCGGCCGATGACCTCCTGGAGCCGGCCAACGGCGCCGACTACCTGATCGTCAGCCACCCGTCGTTGACCGCGGCGGCCGAATCGCTCGCCACGTACCGGGCGGGGCGCCTCTCCGGGTTCGTCTCGCCCCGCGTCGCCATCGCCACGACCGACCGGATCGCCGCCCAGTTCGGGGGCGGTTATCTGGACCCCACGGCCATCCGAAACTTTCTCGCCTACGCAACGCGCCACTGGGGCCCGGCGGCGCCGACCTACGTCTGCCTCCTCGGGGACGCGTCGCTCGATCCCAAGAACTATCTCGGGTTCGGCACTCAGGACCTCGTTCCGACCTACGCGAACTATTACGACACATCGGTTCCGGTCCAATATGTCTCGGACGACTTCTATGGATTTCTCGATGGCCCGGGCGACCAGATCCTCGACCTCGCGGTCGGACGTCTCCCGGCGAAGTCTGCCCTCGAGGCCCTGACGCTCGTGCGCGGGAAAATTCAGGCCTATGAGGCGGCTGACGAGCTCGATCCATGGCGCGCGCGCGCGCTCCTCTGTGCCGACGATTCGAGGAAGCGCGACGAGGACGACCCGCTGGGAAACCAGCACGTGATGCAGATGGAGCGAAAAGACACACAGCACATTCCGTATCCGATCGAGCGCTCGAAGGTCTACTTGAACGACTACGCGTTCGCGGACACGACCCACCAGTCAAAGCCCGCGGCTCGAGACGACTTCATCGCGCGGATCAACCAGGGCAACTGTCGGCCACGGGTCGGACGTCGTCGTCGCCGACGAGCAGGTGTTTCGATCATCCGATGTCGGCCGCCTGACGAACGCGAAGCGGCCCAGCATCTTCGGCTTTTTCAGCTGCACCGTCGGCAAGTTCGACGTGCTGGCCCAGGAGGGGCTGGCCGAGCTTCTGCTCAAGGCACCGACCGGCGGGGCCGCCGCGGCCATCGCGGCGACGGAGAATGTGTTCCCCTTCGAGAGCACCCAGCTGAACGACGAGATCGTCGACCAGCTCTTTCCGATCGCGCCGCGTGTGGACTCGACCCTCACCGTCGGCTTGGCCTGCGCGCGGGCGAAGAACGCCCACGTGAACTCGGTCGCGCGGAAATACGTGCTCTTGGGGGACCCGGCGCTGGCGCTTCCTGTCCCGCGCGGGAGAGGCGTGTGGGAGAAATCCCCGCTGGACTCGCTCCTGCGGGGGGATCTCGCGGTCATCCGGGGCCACGCGCTCGCCCCCGACTCGACCCCGGACACGCTCTCGACCGGAACTGGCCTCTTACAAGTACAAGGGAAGCCGTTTCGCCGGATCCAGATCGGGCTGAACTCGTTCAGTAAGCTCGATTCATTCCCCTATCAGGTCCCGGGGCCCATCATCTTCAGGGGGAGCGTGGGGCTCGACCGCGGGGCCTTCACCGCGCGCTTCGTCGTCCCGCTCGACACACGGGTCGCCGGGGGGACGGGGCAGCTCCGGGCCCTGCTCAGCCAGGCCGGAGGACGCGGCGTGGGGCTCGCGGTCGATTCGGTCCGGATCGCCCAGGGGGTGGGATCCCGCACCGACGGGCTTCCCCCAGCCATCACGCTCCGCTACCCGGCGGGATCCGACTCGAGCGTCCAGCCTGGGGACGTGCTCACCATTGGCCTCGAGGACTCGAGCGGGATCGACCTCATGCGGCTCGACAACTCCCACACCATCTTCGTGATCACCGATGATCGGGGCACCCCGGCCGAGCTGACGGCGGGGTTTGCCTACGACCCCGGGAGCTACACGCGGGGGGCGGTGGCCTATGCGGTGCCGCAGCTTTCGGAAGGGCTCCACACCCTCGAGGTCCATGCCTCCGATACGTTTGGAAACATCGGAGTGCGCACCTTCGTCCTCGACGTCCACGCCCCGGCCCGGCCCGGCGATCCGATGCAGTTGAGCCAGGTCTTCAATTATCCAAATCCCTTCGAGGGCACGACCTATGTCCATGCCCGGCTGAACCAGGGTGGCCGCCTTCGGGTGCAGGTGCTCACGGTTTCGGGCAGGCGGGTGCGGGAGCTTTCGAGCGACGGCCGGGCCGGGGAGAATTACCTTCCGTGGGACGGGAAGGATTCTGAGGGAGAAAATGTGGCCGTTGGAGTGTACTTGCTTAAAGTCACCGCCGAATCCAATGAAGGGAAACGGGCTACGGCGGTTGGGCGAGCCCTCAAGACCCGGTGAGCCCCGAGGGGGAAGCTTGACCCGGCCTCGTTTGTCCGCTAGAATGATTGCGTTAGGCCGGGGCGCATGCGCGTCCCTATCTTTTTTCTTAAGGAGGTTGCACATGAGTCGTTTTGTTGCCGGCTGCCTCGGGCTACTGTTGATTCTGGGTGGGTACGCGGGCACCGCGAACGCCCAGGCTGAGGCAGGGGCTCAATCACTCCTCATTGCTCCGGGGGCACGCGCCGACGGCATGGGGCGCGCCTTTGTCGCGGTGGCCAACGATGCGAACGCAGTTTGGTGGAACCCGGGTGCCCTCGCGTTCACGACCGGACACGACATCAGCTCGATGTACGCCAAGCTCGTCCCTGACTTGGCCAACGACGTCTTCTTCTCCTACACGGCCTTCGCCCAGCACGTCGAAGGCTGGGGCGGTATCGGCTTCAGCCTCGGGTATTTGGGTTACGGCGAGAGCATCGCGACGGACAATGACGGCAACGAAACCGGGACCTTTACCAGCTACGAGGTCGCCCCGACCCTCGCCTATGGCACGGAGTTGATGAAGAACATGGGTTTCGGCGTCGCCTTGAAGTTCGTGCGCGTTGACCTCGCGCCTGCCGACAAGACGCTGGACCGCGCGGAGGGGGCGGGCTCGACGTTCGCGGCCGATGTGGGCGGCCTCTACAAGCTCCCAGAGCTGAAAAGCTCCATCGGCCTCGTGATTCAAAACCTCGGCCCGAACATCTCCTACATCGACGCGGACCAGTCCGACCCGTTGGGACGGAACGCGAAGCTCGGCGTCGCCGTGACCCCCTTCGAGAAGGAGGCCTACAAGGTGCTCCTCGTGGCGGACGTCAACCGGTCGCTCCTTCCGCACGGCGCCTGGATTGAAAACGCGGGCGGCGAGTTCGAGTTCAACCGTCTCGTGGCGCTCCGGGCGGGCTACGTCTACGATCCGCGTGGAACGATCAAGGACCTCACCTATGGGCTGGGGCTCAACTACCGGGGCATCCGGATCGATTACGCTTCGGTGCCTCAATCCGAGTTTTTGAATCGCGTGAATCGCTTCTCGGCCAGCTACCACTTCTAATCTCGTGGGGATCGCGCGAGCCCGCGTTCGTTCGCTCGCGATCCTCGTTTTCGGGAGCCAGGTCCTCCTCTCGGGCCTGGCTCCTCGTGTTTGGGGGGCGGGGGAACGCGGCCTCACCGTAGCGAAGCCGTCTGGCGCGGACGCGGGCCGGGCTCCCGCGTCGCGCGCCCTCGCGGCGCGGCGGGCCCAGCTCTGGCGCGCGTTTCCCCATAGGGTCGGAGAGGGGTCGGCCCGCCCCTTCGTCTCGGGCCGCCGCCCGCCGCTCCTCGCGATGAAGGGGGGACGGCTCGACCGGACCGCCGCGTTCTTCGGCGCGCCCGAGACCTTGCGTGTGCTCGGGCTCAAGATCGACTTCGCCACAGACAGCCTGGGTCCCCTGACCACCACCCCGGACGGAAAATTCGATCTCAGGGACGGGAAGGCGCTCGGCATCGTGATCGACCCGCCCCCTCATGACAGGAAATTCTTCCTGTCGCATCTCGAGGCGCTGTCCCGCTACTGGAAGTTCGCCTCCTACGGGCACCTCGTCCTCGAGTACGACCTGTACCCCCGGGCGGACTCCGCGGCCTACCGCCTCGCCGACACCGGACGCTACGGGCCCTGGACCCTGGGGCAGCAATCCTTCGACAGCGCCGCGCGGTTCTTCCGCGACGCGGTCCGGGCCGCGGATCAGACGGATTCGATCCCGTTCGGGCAGTTCGACGTCGTCGCGCTGTTCCACGCCGGATCCGATTTTCAAACCGACGTGAACAATGACAGCCCGCGCGATTTCCCGACCTTCCAGATCAACCTGACCGACTCGGTCCCGGTGAACGGCGGCGCGGTCTCGATCCGGGGTGGGCTGGTCATGCCCGAGACCGAGTCCCAGGACGGCTACTACGCCGCGATCAACGGGACGATGGCCCACGAGTTCGGGCACACGCAGGGGCTCTTCGATCTCTACGACATCGAAACCTTCCTCCCCGGAGTCGGCGTCTGGAGCAACATGGATTCGGGGTACCTGATCGGCACGGAGGTCACCGACGAGAAGACGAACGCCAAAATCGAGGCAAGCGGCATCCTGCCCGTGAGCCTCGATCCCTGGTCCAAGTTTCTCCTGTGGCCGGACAATATCGACTACGTCGATCCGGGGAGGTCGCTCACGACCGCGCTCCGGGCGACGCAGCTTTCCGACCGGACCCTGTTCGTTCCGCTGGGAGGGGAGGAGTTCTACCTCATCGAGAACCGCGAGACCGATCTCAACGCGGACAACACGCTCTTCCTCGACCGGGATTCGACCGGCGTCATCCTGGGGCCGGGCCTGGCCGCGGTAGCCGATTCCGTCGGGGACAAGGAATACGACTTCTTGCTGCCGGGTCAGGGAATCCTGATCTGGCATGTCGACAACTCGGTGATCTACGGGCGGCACATCCCGCCGGACTTCGGAATCAACTCGAATCCGTCGCGTCGGGGGGTCCGTCTCCTCGAGGCCGACGGCATCGCCGAC
>VBOW01000010.1 GCA_005893275.1 Candidatus Eisenbacteria bacterium
CATCCGCGTAATCGGAGCGAAGGGATCGGACGCCGGGGTCCAGCCGAACCAGCGTATTGCCGTAGTCGAAAATGACTCCGCGGAGATCGCTCAATTCTTGTCTTGATTCGAGGAGGAGCCGGGGTCGGTTGAGGGTTGCGACACGGGAAGCGTACACTCCCCCTCCGGAACCTGTCAAGGCGCGCCCGGTCGTGGTCGTGCCTCAGGGAGACGTTTCCCCGGTCGCGGAGGCAGTCCAGTGGCGGATCCGATCGGAATCGTGGGCGGCGGGGCGCTGGGAACGCTACTCGCGTCGCGATTCCTCGCGGTAAAAGCCGACGTGCGGGTCGCGGTCCGATCCCGGTCGCGACTCGATGACTTGATGCGGGATTATCCGGCCCTTCGTGCGGGCGTCGGCTTCGAGGTCCTTCGCGGAAGCCGTCTCGTGCTCCTGAGCGTGAAAGCCTACGACGTGGCCGAGGTCGCCGGATCACTCGCCCCTCTGGATCTGCGCGAGGCCCCGATCTGCTCATTTCAAAACGGGTGGGGCCACATGGAAGTCCTTGAGGCGGCTCTGCCCCGCCTTCCCCTTCTCGCGGGCGCGACATCGTTGGGAGCCTACCTGGATGGGCGCGGCGCGCTCCGCGCCGCCGAGGACGGTGCGACCCTGGTCGCGCCGTGGCGCCCGGAGGATCTCGCGCCGGCCGAGCGCGCGGCGGAGACCCTGCGCGGAGCCGGACTCAAGGCGGATGCCCGCCCCGATGCGCGGGCGGTGCTGTGGCGCAAGCTCGTCTTGAACTCGGCCGTGAACCCGCTCACGGCGCTGGCCCGCTGCACCAACGGGACGATCCTGCTCGAGCCCACCCTTTTCGGGGTCGCGAAGCACGCCGCGGGTGAAGCCGCGCGAGTGGGATGGAAGCTTGGGATCCTAGAGAAGGGCTTCGATTACGAGGCGGCGCTCCACTCAATCCTTCACGAAACGGCCGGGAACCGCTCTTCGATGCTGGAAGATCTCGACCGCGGCCGCCGTACTGAGGTCGAGGAGATCACGGGGGCGGTGGTGCGGCTCGCGAAAGAGGCGGGCGAGCCCGCGCCTACGCAGGAGGCGCTGCTCACGCTGATCCGTGCGGCGGAAAACCGCCTCCAAAATTGAGCGGGGCGGCCGCTGGGGCCGCCCCGCTTCGTTCCGCGCTCGACGCCGGGCCGCTTACTTCACGACCACGAGCTGATTCCTCGCGACGCCGTCGGGAGTCTGGAGGATGTAGAAGTACACGCCCGAGGACACCCGCGATCCGATGTTCGACGTGCCGTTCCAGGGCACGCCGTGAGATCCGCTCGACATGACTTGGTCCGCGAGCGTGCTCACGAGACGGCCCGAGATGTCGAAGATCTGGAGCTTGACGCTGCCCGGCCGGCTCAGCTCGAAGCTGATCATCGTTTGTGGGTTGAACGGATTCGGCATGGCGTTCGCATCGGCATGCGCCAGCGCTCCCGAACCGGTCTTCACGACGTCGACCGAAACCGTGCCCTCGAAGGCACCGCCGCCCTTCAGGCTACCCGCGATGGTGACCTCCACGGTGGTACGTCCGCCCGGGAGGCTCGCGAAGAGCGTTCGGAGGCTCTCCTTCGAGAAGCAGGCCCTGAACGCCGGGGCACCCCCTTGGTCGTCGTCATCGTCATCTCCGTCGCCCTCTCCGTTTTCGTCGCACTTTTTCGATCGGACTCCGTCACCGTGTGCGCCTCCGGCCTTGCCTCTGCGGCCGTCAGAGAAGATTCTCGTCGTAGTCACAGGGGAAATCCGGACCCCGGAGAACTCCGCCACGATCGAGGAAGGAATGATGTCGGTGATCTTGAAGGACGATTCCACAGGCCTGATCTGGACGCACCAGAGCTGGCTCGAGGCGAGACGGATCACCCGGTTCTTTCTGCTGACCGATATGTTCGCCTGAAACGCCCCCGTTTCCGAGATCGTGGCCGTCGCGGTATCGGTGCCGTTCAGCGCCGGCGATCCGTTGTCGGTCACGGTCAGCGTCACGGTGAACGTGCCTGCCGAAGCGTACGCGTGCGTCGGAGTCGCCCCGGTTGCATCGCTCGCGATCCCGTCGGAAGCGTCGAAGTCCCATGAATAGGTCAGGGCATCTCCGTCCGGATCGGAAGAGCCGGTCCCGTCGAAGCTGACCGGCGCGTTGATCACGCCGGTGTACGGCCCGTTTGCGTCGGCCGTCGGACGCCGGTTCACGTTGTTCACCGTGATCGTGAACGACTTCTCGTCGCTCAACGCCCCGTCGCTCGCCCGAACCGTAGCCGCCGCGGTCCCCGAATCCGAGAACCCGGGTGCTAAGGCGATGCTTCCCGTCGTGACGTTCGTCGTCGTGACCGTCATGTACCCCGGCCCCGCGGCCTTCGTGAACGTCAAGGCGTCCCCGTCCGGATCGCTCCCCGTGATCACCTGATCGGCCGTCGCCCCCTCGTCCACCGTCATGCTCGCAATCGCATTGAGCGTCGGAGCGCGGTTCCCCGGCGCCGCCGTATTCACCGTGATCGAGAAGCTCTTCGTATCGCTCAGCGATCCATCCGAAGCGGAGGCGGACGCCGAATAGGGCGAGCCCGCCGCGTCACCGGTGCCCGGCGCGACGTGGACGCTCCCCGTCGTGGCGTTCGTCGTCGTCACCGTCATGAACGCCGGCCCCGTCGCCTTCGTGAACGTCAAGGCATCGCCGTCGGGATCGCTCCCCGCGATGATCTGGTCCGCCGTACCCCCCTCGGTCACCGTCATGTTCGCAATC
>VBOW01000011.1 GCA_005893275.1 Candidatus Eisenbacteria bacterium
GTTTACGTTGCTCACCGTGATCGTGAACGACTTCTCATCGCTCAACGCCCCGTCGCTCGCCCGAACCGTAGCCGCCGCGGTCCCCGAATCCGAGAACCCGGGCGCCAGGTGGATACTTCCCGTCGTGGCGTTCGTCGTCGTGACCGTCACGTACCCCGGCCCCGCGGCCTTCGTGAACGTCAAGGCGTCCCCGTCCGGATCGCTCCCCGTGATCACCTGATCCGCCGTCGCCCCCTCGTCCACCGTCATGTTCGCAATCGCGTTCAGCGTCGGAGCACGGTTCCCGGGCGCCGCCGCATTCACCGTGATCGAGAAGCTCTTCGTATCACTCAGCGATCCATCCGAAGCGGAGGCGGACGCCGAATAGGGCGACCCCACCGCGTCACCGGTGCCCGGCGCGACGTGGACGCTCCCCGTCGTGGCGTTCGTCGTCGTGACCGTCATGAACGCCGGCCCCGTCGCCTTCGTGAACGTCAAGGCGTCCCCGTCCGGATCGCTCCCCGTGATGATCTGGTCCGCCGTACCCCCCTCGGTCACCGTCATGTTCGCAACCGCGTTCAGCGACGGACCGCGGTTTACGTTGTTCACCGTGATCGTGAACGACTTGCTGTCGCTCAAAGGCGGTGAGCCGTTGTCGGTGGCCGTCACCGTCGCCGCCGCGGTCCCCGAATCCGAGAACCCGGGCGCCAGGTGGATGCTCCCCGACGTGGCGTTGGTGGTCGTCACCGTCATATACGCCGGCCCGGCGCCCTTCGCGAACGTAAGAGCGTCGCCGTCCGGATCACTCCCCGTGATCACCTGATTCGCCGTCGCCCCTTCGTCCACCGTCATGTTCGCAATCGCGTTCAGCGTCGGAGCGCGGTTCGCACCGGCGGTCACCGTCACCGTGAACGACTTGCTGTCGCTCAAAGCCGGTGTGCCGTTGTCGGTGGCCGTCACAGTGACCGGGTAGGGTCCCGCCGCGTCCCCAAACCCGGGCGCAGCATGGACGTTTCCGGTGGTCGGGTTGGTCGTCGTCACCGTCACGAACGTCGGCCCCGCGCTCTTCGCAAACGTCAAGGCGTTGCCGTCCGCATCCGACCCCGTGATCACCTGATCCGCCGTCCCAGCCTGAGCCACCGTCATGTTCGCAATCGCGTTCAGGGTCGGAGCGCGGTTCTGCGGCACCCCCGCATTCACCGTGATCGAGAAGCTCTTCGTGTCGCTCAGCGATCCATCCGAAGCGGAGGCGGACGCCGAATAGGGCGAGCCCGCCGCGTCGCCGGAGGCCGGCGCGAGGTGGACGCTGCCCGTTGTGGCGTTCGTCGTGGTGACCGTCATGAACGCCGGCCCTGTCGCCTTCGTGAACGTGAGGGCGGTGCCGTCCGGATCGAATCCGGTCAGCGCCTGATCCGCCGTACCCCCCTCGGTCACGGTCATGTTGGTGATCGTGCCCAAGGTCGGCGGCCGGTTCACGTTGTTCACGGTGACCGTAAGCGTCTTATCGCTGTTCAAGGAGCCGTCGCTGGCGCGCACCGTGGCCGCCGCCGTCCCGGCGTCCGAGAACCCGGGCATCAGGTGGATACTCCCCGTCGTGGCGTTCGTCGTGGTGACCGTCACGTACGTCGGTCCCGCGGTCTTCGTGAACGTCAACGCGTCCCCGTCGGGATCGGTTCCCGTGATCGCCTGATCCGCCGTCACGCCCTCGTTCACGGTCATGTTCGCCGGCTGGCTGAGCGTCGGAGCTTGATTGGTGTTCGCGATCGTCAAAACGGTATTCGTGCTGTCCGTGCCTCCGGCTCCGTCGCTGACCCGCCAGAGGATGTTGTAGGAACCGGCATCGCTGAATCCGGGGGTCCCGGAGATCGTGGCGGTGCGCGGCGAGACGCCGGGGGTCGACGTGAACGTCAAGTCGGCAGGCTTACCGGACTGGGTGATCGTCAGCGTGTTGGTCGCGTCGGCATCGGTCGCGGTCGCCATGATGGGCGTCATGGCCGTGCCCTCGGCGGCCGAAGCCGTCGCGGGAGCCGTGATGTCCGGGAAGGCGTTTCCACCCGTCGGCCCAGACACCCCATCCCGGTCGTACCAGTCGCCCGAGCAAGCAACGTTCGGATCCCCAAGGAGGTACGAGTTGAACCCCAACACAAACCCATCGCAATTCGGCGTGCCCACGAATGTGGTCGGTAGATTCGGATCCGCGTCGATCGGGTGATTCGCGACTTCGACCCCGGGGCTCCCAGAAAGAATCGTCACCGGAATCGAACCGATCGTGAACAAACCCGCGGGCGTGAACGTCCCGAATGTGCGCTGAAAATCAATACTGCAGTCGTGATCGGTGGTCTTTTGACCCCCAAACGGCGTGTACGCCGCGTCCGCGGGCGTAAACGTCCCCCAGGTCACCGTGCCTCCCCCGGTGCGCGCCAGGAGGATCGTGTAGGAGCCAACGTCGAGCGGTCTGGTATCGGGGGCCGCCCCGCACGTCGCCGGCGGGGACGTGTGGGAGTTACAGGTCTGAGGCGACCCGTTCTTATCGTGGCTGCTGTCGAGGATGATTGTCAGGATCGTTGTCCCCGTCGCCCTCATCTTCGTGTTGTCGGTCGGATTATCCGAGAGGATCTTGATGTACTGAGCCGTCGCGGTCCCGGCGAAGCACGCCGAAATGAGCACCCCGAGAGCAACCAGTCGTACCGCGGCCTTCATGAATCCCTCCTCTGGCATTGGATGAATGGACCACTACGGTTGTAGAGGGAAAGTCGACGAGAATTTCGATGGGTGGAGATCGCGCCCCCCGGCAGGTATGCGCAGCCACAGGGACGCTTGAGGCGAAACAGTGAGCAACGGCGGGATCTCACTATCCTGTTGGCCGAGCGAGTTGAGAACCCTACGGTTTCATGAGACCGATCAATTTTAGCAGAAACACGGCCACAATTCAAGGCCCAGAAGCAGATACCCGTTACGTCGGCGTGGCCGCGCGCCGCCGGACCGACCGCCGGACCGCCTCCCCCTGCTCCCGTGTCCCGACCCCGCTGTCCGTGCCCGCCGAGCGCAACTGTCCGGTCGCGAAAAGCTCGGCCACCGACTCCTCGATCAACTCCCCCCCCTCTTTCTCCCCGATGTGCTCCAAGAGCATTTGCGCCGCGAGGATGGAGCCGATGGGCGACGCAACGTTCCTTCCCGCGTGCTTGGGGGCGGAGCCGTGGATCGGCTCGAACATGGAGACCCGGCCCGGGTGGATGTTCCCGGACGCGGCGATCCCCATGCCCCCCTGGATGGCTGCCCCCAGGTCGGTCAGGATGTCGCCGAACATGTTCGAGACCACGATGGTGTCGAAGCTTTCCGGGTCCTTGACCATCCACATGCACGCGGCGTCGATGTAGGCGTGCTCCCGGGCGATGTCGGGAAACTCGCGGCCGACCTCCTCGAACGCGCGCGTCCAGAGATCCATCGCCCCCACCGCGTTGGCCTTATCGACCAGCGTGAGCTTTCGCGCCTTCGCTCGGCGGCGGGCGAGGTCGAACGCATACCGGATCACGCGGTCCACGCCCTTCCGCGTGAAGATCATCTCCTGGACCGCGACCTCATCGGGCGTTCCCTTTTTCAGAAACCCTCCGATTCCCGCGTAGACGTCCTCGGTGTTCTCGCGGACCACCATCATGTCGATGTGCTCGGGGCCCTTTCCCTTGAGCGGACACAGGTCCGCGGCGAAGAGCTTGATCGGGCGGAGGTTGACATAGAGGTCGAGGCCGAACCGGATTCCGGAGATGATCGCCCTCTCCAGCAGCCCGATGGGGAGCCTCGGATCGCCGATCGCTCCGACGAGGATCGCGTCCTGGCCGCGCATCTCCTCGAGCGCCGTGGCGGGGAACGTTTCCTTGGTTCTGAGGTAGTGCTCCGCGCCGAAGGGATACGGGGTGAGCTCGAGGGGGAAGCCCCGAATTTCGGCGATCAGGCGGAGCGTCTCGACCGCCTCGGCTGTTACCTCGGGGCCGATCCCGTCTCCGGGTAGGATCGCGATCCGGTAGGACTTAGCCAATGCGGGCCCCCGCCCGGGCCTTCTTGAACGCCCGGACGAGATCCAGGAGCTCGCCGTCCTCGAAGACGGCCTCCCGCTGCTTCGCGAGCTTGAAGATATGCTCGACCAGCTTGGGTTCGGCCTCCTCGCCGTGCTCGACCAGCCAGCAGATCACGTTCGACTCCCCGCACATCGGGCCCACGTCGATCTGCTGCTTGAGGCCGAGCCAATCGGCGGGGACGCTGGAATAGACCCGGTCCGCGAGCCAGGCGTCCCCCTTTTTCCTCGCCTTGATCACCGCGGCGGCGTGAACGCCCGTCGCCGTTCGGAACGCATCGCGGCCCAGGGCAGGGTAGTTGTAGGGGAGCGGCACCCGGCAGGCACGCGATACGAGATCGCAATATTCCGGGAGCGCCGTCAGGTCGCTGTCGAGCCAGCCCAAGAGCTTCAAGTTCACGAGAATCAGATCGAGCGGCGCGTTCCCGACCCGCTCCCCGATGCCCAGGATCGTACCGTGCACGCGATCGGCGCCCGCGCTCAGGGCAGCGAGCGCATTCGCGACCGCCAGGTCGCGGTCGCGGTGGCCGTGCCAGTCCACACCGACTTTCTCTCCGGTGCCGTCCACCACCTCGCGCATGAACCGGACGACCCGCGCGGCACCTTCCGGCGTCGCGTGCCCGACCGTGTCGGAGACGCAGACGCGACGGGCGCCGCATTCGATCGCGGTGATGTAGAGCCTGCGCAGGATTTCCGGGCGGGCGCGGGTGGTGTCCTCCGTCACGTACATGACGGGAACGCCGTTCCGGACCGAGTACGTGACCGCCTCCTCGGTATGCCGGAGCATGCGCTCGAGGTCCCAATCCTCGGCATATTGGCGGATCGGGCTCGAGCCTATGAAGGTGGCCGCTTCGATCCTGAGACCGGTCTTCTGGGTGATCTCGATGATGGGATCGATATCGGCCTTGAGCGTCCGCGCGGCGCAGTAGGGCTCGATCGCAAGCTTCGCGCTCACGATCTCCTTTGCAAGGTGGAACGTGGCCTCCCTGGCCCGCGGGCCCGCCCCGGGCAGGCCGATGTCGTTTCCGTGCACTCCGATGCGGGCCTGGAGGTGGAGCGCGCGGATCTTGTCCGCGATCGGGGGATCGGTGACGGAGGGTGACTGGAGCCCATCCCGAAGGGTCTCGTCCACGACCTGGACGCGCCGGGGTGGGCGCCCTGGGACTCCATCCCCCACGTTCCAGTCGTAGATCAGATCCCGCTCGCTGGGGTGGCTCACGGAAGCGATTCTAGGACCGCGGCGATGCCCTGGCCTCCGCCAATGCAGGCTGTGGCCACGCCCCAGCGCTTCTTCCGGCGTCTCAGCTCGTAGAGAAGCGTCAGGATGAGCCGCGTCCCGGTCGCGCCGAGAGGATGCCCCAGCGCGATCGCCCCGCCGTTGACGTTCGTCTTCTCGCGCGGGTTCCCCAGCTCCTTCTCGACCGCGAGATACTGGCCGGCGAATGCCTCGTTGATCTCGAAGAGATCCACGTCATCGACGCTCAAGCCGACCTGCTTCAAAGCCGCGCGGGTCGCGGGGACCGGCCCGATCCCCATCACGTCCGGGTCCACGCCGGTCGCGGCCCAGGACGCGATCCGCCCGATGGGCTTCAGATCGCGCTTCTCGGCGTGCCGCGCGCTCGTGACGACGACCGCCGCGGCCCCGTCGACGATTCCGCTCGCGTTTCCCGCCGTGACGAAGCTCTCCTTGCCGAACGCGGGCGGGAGCTTTGCGAGCCCTTCCCGCGTGGCGCCCTCGAAGCAGTGATCATCCTTCTCCACCGGCTTCGGGTCCCGTCCGGGCGGCAGGACCGGCACGATCTCCTCGCTCAGGAGGCAGGAGTCGATCGCGCGCCGTCCCTCGGTGATGCTCCGGAGCGCGTAGGCGTCCTGCTCCTCGCGGGTGATCTTGTACCTGCGCGCGAGATTGTCCGAGGTCTGCGCCATGTAGCAGCCGCAGTAGGAATCCCTCAGCGCGACCATCAGCGTGTCCTCGAGCGCGCCCTGCCCCAGCTTGATCCCCGTGCGTGCGCCCCGGATGACGAAGGGAGCCTGGCTCAGGTTTTCCATGCCCCCGGCCAGCACGAAGTTGGCTTCGCCGAGGAGAATCATCTGCGCCGCCGAGACGACCGACTGGATCCCCGAGCCGCAGAGCCGGTTCACGGTGAGCGCCGGAACCGGCACCGGGACGCCGGCTTTGAGCCCGACGTGGCGCGCCCCGTAGAGAGCGTCGCCGCTCGTTTGGAGCGCGTTCCCCATCACGATGTGGTCGAGGATCTCGGGGGGCACCTTCGAGCGCTCGAGCGCCGCTTTCGCGGCGACGGCTCCCAGATCGATCGCGGAGACATCCTTGAGCGCGCCGCCCGGTTTCCCATTTCCGGCGCGGCCCCCAACCCACTCGGTCATCGGGGTCCTCGCCCCGTTCAGGATCACGATTTCTTCGCGCGCCATGTGAGGTACCTGCTTTCCGTATTAGGACTTGGTGTAGTCGTAGAAGCCGCGGCCCGACTTTCGGCCCATGTACCCCGCCAGCACCATCCTTTTCAAGAGTGGCGGCGGGGCGAAGTGGGGCTGGCGGAACTCCTCGAACATGATGTTGGCGATGTAGTAGGTCGTGTCCAGACCGACGAAGTCGAGAAGCGTCAAGGGCCCCATCGGGTAGCCGCAGCCCAGCTTCATGCCGTTGTCGATATCTTCCCGCGACGCGAGCCCCGATTCAAGCAGCCTCACCGCGTCCAACAGGTAGGGCACGAGGAGCCGGTTCACGACGAAGCCGGGCGTGTCCTTGCATGCGACCGCCGTTTTCCCGAGCTGCTCGACGAAACCGCGGGCGCGCTCGAACGCCTGGTCCGACGTCGGGAGCGCGCGGATGATCTCGACGAGCTTCATGAGCGGAACGGGGTTGAAGAAATGCAGCCCGAGCACGCGCTCCGGCCGGCCGGTGGTCGCCGCGATCTCCGTGATGGCCAGGGAGGATGTGTTGCTCGCGAGCACCGCCGTGGGCTGGACGATCCGGTCGAGCGCGGAGAACACCTCGCGCTTGGCGGCGATATTCTCGACCACCGCCTCCACGACCAGCTCGCAGGGAGCGAGGTCCTCGAGCTTCGTGGTTCCTTTGATGTTTCCGAGGATCCGGTCCCTCTCCTCGGCGGTCGCCTTCCCCTTCGCGATCCCGTCTTCCAGGAATTTCCGGATCCGACCGAGCCCCTTCTCGAGCGTCGGCTGGTCCACCTCGCGCACGATGGTCTCGATCCGAGCTTGCGCGGAAACCTGGGCGATCCCGGAGCCCATGAGACCGCAGCCCACCACCCCGACACGCTTCAACGCGGCCATGCTCAGGTTCCTCCTTGGCTCAATTCGAGCGCGATCCCAAGCCCGCCGCTCACGCACAATGTCGCGAGGCCCAGCGCGGCCCGCCGGCGCTTCATCTCATGAACGAGGGTGGTCACGATGCGCGCGCCGGTGCATCCGATCGGATGGCCCAGCGCGATCGCTCCTCCGTTGACGTTGAGCCTGCTTCGATCCATGTGGAGCTCGCGGTCGCACGCCAAGACCTGCGCCGCGAAGGCCTCGTTCAGCTCGATCAGGTCGAAGTCGTCCAGCGACCGCTTGGTTTTCTCGAGGAGCCGGCGCGTCGCGGGCACGGGCCCGATCCCCATGATCGCAGGATCTACCCCGACCACCTCGCTCTCCCCGACCCATGCCAGGGCGTCGAGTCCGCGCTCGCGCGCGACGCTTTCGGCCGCAAGCACCAGCGAGGCCGCCCCGTCGGTGATTCCCGAGGAGTTCCCCGCGTGGACCGTGCCGCCGCTCCGGAACACCGGCGGAAGCTTCGCCAGATCCTCGAGCGTCGTGTCCGCCCTGGGGTGCTCATCCGCCGACACCGTGCGCTCCTCCCCTTTTCTTCCCGCGACCGTCACCGGGACGATTTCACGCTCGAAACGCCCCTCCCGCATGGCGGCCGCCGCGCGGCGCTGGCTTTCGAGCGCGAACGCGTCCTGCTCCGCGCGATCGATCTTATATTCATCCGCGAGCTTCTCGGCGGTCTCACCCATGAGAAGCCCACAGATCGGATCGAGGAATCCGTCGCGGTACATCCCGTCGGCGAGCGGCGCATGACCGAGCCTATACCCGCTCCGCGCGCGGTCGAGGAGGTAGGGGACCCGGCTCATGCTCTCGGTCCCGCCCACCAGGACCAGGCGGCCCTTCC
>VBOW01000012.1 GCA_005893275.1 Candidatus Eisenbacteria bacterium
GAAGCTTACCTCGCCATCACCGCCTTGATCACGTCGGTGCTGCCGCCGGAATCCCCCTTGATGAAGTAGATGCCGGACGGAGCGCGACCTCCGCTCTGGGTCTTGCCATCCCAACTCACGGAGTGTTCACCCTGCGGGAACCACTGGTTCACGATCGTCCGAACCAGCTCGCCGCGCGTGTTGAAGACCCGCACGCTGGCGATGCCCGGCTTGTCGATCGCGAAGGAGAACTTCGTTACCGGGTTGAACGGGTTCGGGTAGTTCTGCTGCAGAGCTATCACCGAGCCGGCAAGGTTCTTCCTGCTCAGCTTGATGTACCCGAAGCCGAGGAACTGCCGGCCGACCTGGTTGGAATACGCGCGCACAGCCAGCGGAACGGTCTGGTTCACAAGGCCCAACGCCACGATGCGGGCCGAGATGGTCCGCCGGGTCCACCGGCCAATGAGATGGTGGTTCAGCCCATTGATCGTATCAACCACGACTTTGTAGTCGCCGATGTTGCCGAAGATACAATTGACGCCGAAACACAGATCCGGATCCGGCTCGGGATCGAAGCAGGGGATGGTTTCACCGGGCCCCAGACCCAACAGGGCCGCCATGTCCATGTCGGTGCAGTCGACCCCCTGCTCGGTCTTTGTGCTCTTCATCGGTGACCCTAGCATGGTCGGGCTCACGACGATGCTCCGGCGGCACCGAATGCCGTCATAGGGGGTAGGCTCTGCATAAAACCCGAAGTTGGGCTGGTTTGCTGCCCTACAGACATACCCGGCCGCGATTGTCTGGGACGGGAAGCTCAGATCCGCCGTTATCAGAGAGTCCCCTTGGGTCGGCCTGTCCAGGTCGATCTTCGATGGGGAGACGCTGACGGCCATCGGCAGCGGCGGCACACAGTTCTGCACGTATTCGCCGCGCCAGACCTGAACGCCGAAGCCGGCTGCCTGCGAGATGAAAAGGAAGAAATTGAAGGGAATGCCGTCGTTCGTCGTGTTGACGATCGTAGAGACGCTCGGATCGACATCGCCAGCCAGGTCGACGCTGATTCCGCACTTCTTCCCGGTTGCCAGATCGAGCTTCCAGATGTCCTGCGGATTCGCGGGATCCTCGTTGGATGCCGCGTCGTAGTAAAGCGACTGCCCATCGCTGGACCAGGCCGGATTGTCGTGCGTGACGGTCGCCGGGTTTACCTCGGCCTGCGTGGCGGTCTCTCCGAGACCGTTGCTCGTTGGGTTCAGAAGCCAGATCTGGAACGAGCCGAACCGATTCGTGACGAAGGCGATCTGCGTGCCATCTGGCTTGTAAGCCGGCTTGAACTCGGCCTTGCCGTTGAGGATTGCCTGGCTGTTGACATCCCCTTCGAGGCCGAGCTGGTGGCGGGTGCGCGAAGACTCATCGACCGTTACCATATGGTTCACCGGATCGAGGCTGACGTTCACGCTCCAGAGGTCGATGGAAGGACCGAACGCGTCGGAATCATACGCGATCTGGGTGCCGGCCGCGTTCCACGCCGGGTGGCGGTGGTGCACGCCGCCCGAGCCGTTGGCGATGAGGAACGCGGAGCCGAGCTTCACGCCACCGCTGGTCGAGGTCGCGGTATCGAACTGCTGCACGTAGATGCTTGCCGCCGAGACCTCGTTATCGGTCTGCACGAAGGCGAGCCACTTCCCGTCCTTGCTCCAGGCCGGGTCGACATACGAGACATCGGCGTTTGGGTCCACTTCCAGCTCGACCGGGGAAATTCCGCGGGCGGCCAGCTGGTCAACGTTCCTATAGAGCCAAATCTCGCCCGTGCTCTCCTTACCAAAAACCGAGCTGAGCGTGACAAAAGCGAACCACCGCTCCAGCCTGCGGCTCGTGGCCGTTCCAGCCCCAGCGGCGGGGGTCGGTCTCAAGGAAGGCGAGAATTTCCCTCTGATCAGAGGATCGCCGTTCGTGAGAAAGTCGAAAGCGCCGCGGAGGCCGGCTTGGCTCCTCGCCGGGAGCAGCGAAGCCGCCAGCACCAAGATTGCGACAACGCTTAGTATTCTCTTCATTCCATTCATCTCCTCTCTAACGCAGGTAAAAGCGAGAAGACACCCTCAAGAGGATAAGGATAACAACACTCCGAGCCCAATCACCTCCTTAACCTTCGTGATTCTAGCCGAGCTAAATTGAAGTGTGGTCTCACAATCGGAAGAGCGGACACCATTAAGCCACTTGACACAGTATACGCGACGAACCCCCGCAGTGTCAAGCGATTTTTGGAACTTACGCCGATTTCTGTTGTTCAAAAAGACCTTGACACCCCGTCACTTGCCTCCTACGCTGCGCTCCTATCCGACCCGGGCAGGGAGGTGGGCGCCGGGTTGGCCCGGCCGGGACTTCCAACGGGCCGGAACATGGCTCTTCCCCCCCGATTGGCCAAATTCAGGAACACGTCGTCACGCCGGGGCAGACTTGCGTACGAAGGGGCCGTTAATGCCTTTTCCAGCTAAGAGATTAGCGGTCGTGCTCCTTGCCGCCTCCTTGAATACCGCCGCTGCGAGCGCCGCCCAGATGGCCATCCCACGGAGCCCCAACGCGGTGCGCGCCTACTTCACCTCCCGCACCGGTCCAAACACGGTTCTCCGTATGGAGCGGAGCGCGGGCCGAGTCGGACAGTACCGTCTGGATGGGTTACCGCGTTCGACGCACGATCAAGGGCATTTCCCCAACCCCGCTGGAGGTCGTGGGGGAGTACAGAGCGCGCGATACCGTTACCAGCGCTTGCCTTGCAACCGCACAGCCCTGCGATCTTTCGCAATTCCACATATACGGGAGAGGGTTTTTCTTCAAGGGATTCAGCAATAATCTCTCAGGCGGCAAGTACATCATCGATTACCCTCCGGGCGCCCCGGTGGACAATTGCGACAGCTGCCGGCTCTTCGCGGATCAGGGGAACTTGGGCGGGTTCACCTCCCTCTATGCCGTCACCTCGATCGACACCATTCACATCACGGGCAGCGACTTCACCGAGAGCCCGATCGATTCCAGTGAGATCGTCACGGTCCAACCCTCCGGTCCTCCCGCCGACAACCTCGAGCGAGTGGGCGTGGTGCCGAACCCGTTCAGGGGCTCGGCGGAATGGGATCCCGCTCCCGGGCAAAACCGCGTGCACTTCATCCACCTCCCGGCCGGCTCCACCGTCCGGATCTTCACATCGAACGCCGAGCTGGTTCGCGTCTTGACCCAGAATCCGAATGCAAACCCCGGAGGCGTGACCGGGGATCTCGAGTGGGACCTCAAGAACGCCGACGGGCGAAAGGTAGTCTCCGGAATCTACATCTATCAGGTAGAATCGGCGGAAGGTCATCGCGTCAAAGGACATTTCGTCGTCATTCGCTAAGCCGCCAGTCCGCGCAAGGAGGGTGGCTCGGAGGATTTCATGAGCGCCCCCACGGCAACGCCGGCAGCCCGGTCCCAGGGCCGCCCCCACCCACCCGAATCGGCCGCCCGCGAGTACTTGAATTTGATCGGGGGGAAGTGGCTCCCTTCCCGGTCCGGAAAGAGCTTCGAAAACCGAAATCCCGCCCGCACGTCCGACCTCATCGGAACCTTCCCCGACTCGGGGCCCGAGGACGTGGATTCGGCCGTCCAGGCCGCCTCGCGCGCCTTCGCGCCGTGGCGTCTCACGCCCGCGCCTCGCCGCGCCGAGCTCATCTACCGCGTGGCCGAGATCCTCCGCGACCGGAAGGAGGAGCTTGCGCGCCTCATGACCCGCGAGATGGGGAAGGTGCTCGCGGAAACCCGCGGCGACGTCCAGGAAGCGATCGACATGGCCTACTACATCGCGGCCGAAGGTCGAAGGCTTTCGGGCGTGACCGTTCCCTCGGAGCTTCCGAACAAGTTCGCGATGTCCGTGCGGCAGCCGCTCGGCGTCTGCGGCCTCATCACGCCGTGGAATTTCCCCATGGCGATCCCCTCCTGGAAGATCTTTCCGGCGCTCGTCTGCGGCAACACCGTCGTCCTCAAGCCGGCGAGCGACACGCCCGGCTCGGCGCACCGGCTCGTCGAGGCGTTGGTCGAGGCGGGCGTACCCGACGGCGTCGTGAACATCGTCCACGGCGGCGGGAGCGCGGTCGGAATCCCGCTCGTGATGCATCCCGACGTGAAGATGATCTCCTTCACCGGATCCTCCGACGTCGGCAAGACCATCGCCGAGCGCTCCGCAAAGACGCTGAAGCGGGTCTCGCTCGAGCTGGGCGGGAAGAACGCGCAAATTGTCATGGAGGATGCCGATCTCGATCTCGCGATCGAAGGCGCTCTGTGGGGGGCGTTCGGCACGACGGGGCAGCGCTGCACGGCGACGAGCCGGCTCATCGTGATGAAGGAGATCCACGATGAGGTCTTGCGGAGGCTCAAGGAGCGCGCCTCGAAGCTCAAGCTGGGCGACGGCCTCGAGCCCGGGTCCGAAGTGGGACCCCTCATCAATCGCGCCCAACGCGACCGCGTGCACTCCTACGTGGAAATCGGCAAGGGCGAAGGGGCCACGCTCGTCCTGGGCGGCGCGCCGGCCGACCAAGGCGCCCTCGCGGAGGGGGCCTTCTATCAGCCCACGATCTTCGATGGGGTGAAGCCGACGATGCGGATCGCGCAGGAAGAGATATTCGGCCCCGTTCTCTCCGTGATCACCGTCTCCTCGCTGGAGGAGGCGATCCAGGTCTTGAACGGAACGCCGTTCGGGCTCAGCTCCTCGATCTACACCCGGGACGTGAACCGCGCGATGCGCGCGGTCCGGGACATCGAGGCCGGAATCACCTACGTGAACGGTCCGACGATCGGCGCGGAGGTGCAGCTTCCCTTCGGCGGCGTGAAGGAGACCGGGAACGGCCACCGGGAGGGCGGCCCGACCGTGATCGACGCCTTCACGGAATGGAAATCGGTGTACATCGACTATAGCGGGCGACTCCAAAAGGCCCAGATCGACCGCTGAGGTCGCGCGTCGAGGCGCGTCGTTCCCGACCATGCCGGAGACCAGAGCCCTCGTGGATCGTGAGGTGGCGGCCCCCGCGCCCCCCGCCCCCCTCGTGCATTTCCTGAGGGGCGGGTACGTCGAGAGCGTCCACTACGGCCACGTGGCGGTCGTCGATCAGCGCGGAAAGCTCCTGGCCTGGGCCGGCGATCCCCGCGCTTCCGTGTTTCCCCGCTCCGCGTTCAAGCCGTTTCAGGCCCTTCCGCTCGTGGAATCGGGCGTCTATTCGCGAGCGGGGCTCGGGGCATCCGCCCTCGCCCTGGTCGCGGGCTCGCACGGCGGCACCGACGACCAGGTCGCGCTGGTCCGGTCCATCCTGGACGCGGCGCAGGCGGACCCCGCCGCGCTCCGCTGCGGCGTTCACGAGCCCTACGACGAGCCCACCGCGAAGGCGCTCCGGGCGAGGGGGGAGGCGCCGACCGGGCTCCGCCACAACTGCTCGGGAAAGCACGCGGGGATGCTCCTGCTGGCGCGGGCGACGGGGGAGCCGCTCGAGAGCTACCTCGATCCCGGACACCCGGTCCAGCGGATGATCTTCGACCGATTTGCCGCGCTCCTCGGCGCCCCGTTCGAGGATCCGGTTCCGGCCATCGACGGTTGCAGCGCCCCGACTCCTCGGATCCCGCTCGCGACGCTCGCCCGGGCGTTCGCGCTTTTCTCGCGCGGCGTGGACGCCCGCGGGCGCCCCGTGCCGGCGCTCGTCCAAATCCGCGACGCCATGGCAGCGCACCCCGAGCACGTCGCGGGCGAGGGGCGCCTCGACACGCTCCTCATGCGCCGCCTGCCAGGGGTCGTGGTTTCGAAAGCGGGGGCGGAAGGCATGCACGCGATCGCGCACGTGAAGCGGGGGATCGGGATCGCGGTCAAGATCGCGGACGGCGGCCGCCGCGCGCTCAAGCCCGCGGTGCTCGCGGTGCTCGAGCAGCTCGCGCTCCTGACCGGCGAGGACCGCGAGGCGCTCCAGCCGGCGGATGAGATGGTCCTCAAGAGCTACGCGGGGCTCGTGGTGGGGGAGATCCGCTCCGCGGTCGAGCTGAGGCGGGTGAGCCGGTGAGCGCGGAGCGGGACCCGGCCCTCGCCGCGGCGGACCAGGCCCTCGCCGGGGCGGCCCCGCCCGCGGAGCCCTCTCCGGGGCACCGCCCCCGCTGGGTCTATTTTTTCGGGGACGGCCAGGCGGAAGGGAACGCCCGCATGCGCGATCTCCTCGGCGGGAAAGGCGCGGGCATCGCGGAGATGGTGAACGCCGGCATCCCCGTCCCGCCGGGGTACACGATCACCACCGAAGCCTGCCAGCAGTTCTTCGAGGCGGGGGGCCGCCTCCTCGATTCGATCGTGGAGGCGGAGGAGCAGGCGTTACACAGGCTGGAGCAATTCCTGGGGCGCCGCCTGGGCGATCCCGCGAATCCGCTTCTCGTGTCGGTGCGCTCGGGCGCGCCGATCTCCATGCCCGGAATGATGGACACGGTCTTGAACCTCGGGCTGAACGACCAAACGGTCGAGGGGCTCGCGATCAAGAGCCGGAACCCGCGCTTCGCGTTCGACAGCTACCGACGCTTCATCCAGATGTTCTCCGACGTCGTGCTGGGCATCCCGCGCGAGGTCTTCGAGGAGGAGCTGACCCTCGCCAAGAAGCGCGCCCGCGTCGCGGATGACACCGGGCTCGACGAGAAGCGCCTCCGCGGCCTGGTCGATCGCATGAAGCAGCTCGTGCGCCGCGAGATCGGCGCCGAGTTCCCGCAGCAGGCGCGGGAGCAGCTCGCCAGGGCGCGCGATGCCGTATTTCGCTCCTGGAACACGGAGCGCGCGGTGCACTACCGGCGGCTCAACAGCATTTCGGAGCACCTGGGCACCGCGGTCACGGTCCAGGCGATGGTCTTCGGGAATCTCGGCTCCCGGTCCGCGACGGGGGTGGGTTTCACGCGGGATCCCGCCACCGGGGAGGCCCGCTTCTACGGCGAATATCTCCTGAACGCCCAAGGCGAGGACGTCGTCGCCGGAATCCGCACGCCCCGTCCGATCGAGGAGATGGAGCACGAGCTTCCGGAGGCCTCCGCGGCGCTCCGCGAGATCACCTCACGGCTCGAGCGGCACTACCGCGATGTCCAGGACTTCGAGTTCACGATCGAGGAGGGGCGCCTCTTCATGCTCCAGACCCGGCGCGCGGCGCGCACCGGGCAGGCCGCGCTCCGGATCGCGGTCGACATGGTGGACGAGGGCCTGCTCACGAAGAGGGAGGCGATCGAGCGCGTGGAGCCCGAGCATCTGGATCAGGTGCTCCATCCCGTGCTCGACCCCGCCGAGCGCAGGAAGCACGCGCTGCTCGCCCGCGGGCTTCCCGCCTCTCCGGGCGCCGCGGCGGGGGCGATCGTCTTCACGTCCGAGGAGGCGGTCCGGCGCGGGCAGTCCGAGCGGGTGATCCTCGTCCGCGCCGAGACCTCCCCCGACGACATCGCCGGCATGAGCTCGGCGAGGGGAATCCTCACCGCGACCGGCGGGATGACCTCGCACGCGGCGGTGGTGGCCCGCGGCATGGGCAAATGCTGCGTGGCCGGCTGCACGGCGCTTTCGATCGACGAGGGGAGGCGGGTCCTGCGCGTCGGCGGCCGGACCCTGCGCGAGGGGACCTTCCTCTCGCTGGACGGCTCCACGGGGGAGGTGCTCCTGGGAGACGCGCCCACGGCCGACTCCGAAGTGGTCCGCGTGCTCCGGGGAAAGCTCAAGCCCGAGGGCGCGCCTCTCTACCAGCGATTCGAGCGGTTGACCCAGTGGTGCGACGAGGTGCGCCGGCTTCGCGTGCGCGCGAATGCCGACGTGCCGCACGACGCGCGGCTCGCCCGGCAGCTCGGCGCCGAGGGGATCGGGCTCTGCCGGACGGAGCACATGTTCTTCGCCGAGGAGCGCATTCCGTACGTCGTGACTATGATCCTGAACGCCCAGGAGGCGCGCCAGGCGAAGCTCGCGATCGAGCGGCTGTCCGGGGAGCTGAAGGTCGCCGCGCGGTCGGAGCGTCCGCGCTTGAAGCGCGAGCTTGCGGAATCCCAGCGCAAGGGGAAGGAGCCGATCCGCGCGTTCGAGGCCGCGCTGAAGAAGCTTCTTCCGCTCCAGCGCGCCGACTTCCGGGGTCTCTTCCTCGCGATGGAGGGATGCCCGGTCACGATCCGCACGCTCGATCCGCCGCTCCACGAGTTTCTGCCGAAGCGCGAGCATCTCTTGCAGGAGCTGGCCGGGTTGAAGCACGGCCCCCGCTCCTCCGCGCGACGAAAGCTCCTCGAAGCCACCCTTCGGCGGGTCGAGGAGCTTCACGAGTTCAACCCGATGCTCGGGTTCCGCGGGTGCCGGCTGGGGATCCTCCATCCCGAGATCACGCGGATGCAGGCTCGCGCCATCTTCGAAGCCGCGGCAAGCGTGATCGGGCTCGGGAAGAGGGTGATTCCGGAGATCATGATCCCCTTGGTGGGCGACCCGGAGGAGCTGGGTCGCCAGCGCGCCGAGGTGGAATCGGTCGCGGAGGAGGTGACGCGGCGCCTCGGGGTGGAGGTGCCGCATACGATCGGCACGATGATCGAGGTGCCGCGGGCGGCGGTGCTCGCGGGGGAGATCGCGGCCAAGGCCGACTTCTTCTCCTTCGGGACAAACGACCTGACCCAGATGACCTTCGGCTATTCGCGCGACGACTCGGGACGCTTCCTGCCGGAGTACGTGCGCGCGGGGATTCTGCCGAGCGATCCCTTCGTCTCGATCGACGTGCCGGGGGTGGGAGCCCTGGTCCGGCGGGCCACGTTCGCGGGGCGGAAGAGCAAGCCCGGGCTCAAAGTCGGCGTCTGCGGCGAGCACGGCGGCGATCCGGCGTCGATCGATCTCTTCGAGGAGGTCGGGCTCGATTACGTCTCGTGCAGCCCGTTTCGCGTTCCGCTCGCGCGCCTGGCCGCGGCCCGCGCCGCCCTGAAGCGGATGTGAGCCCCGCGCTCCGCGTCGACGCGATCATCCCCGCGCTCGATGAAGCCGATTCCCTGGGACGGGTGCTCGACCTGCTCCCCTCCCCCCCGGTGCGGCGCGTCATCGTGGCGGATAACGGCTCGACCGATTCGACCCCCCGAATCGCCCGCGACCACGGCGCCACGTGGGTCTTCGAGCCGCGCCGAGGCTACGGCGCCGCCTGCCTCAAGGGCATCGAGGCGCTCGCCCAGGATCCCCCCGACGTGGTGCTTTTCCTGGACGCGGATCTGAGCGACGACCCGGCCGAGGCCGGGACCGTGCTCGGCCCGATCCTCGACGGGCGCGCGGATCTTGTGATCGGATCCAGGACCGCGGGGACGCGTGAGCCCGGGGCGCTCGCCCCGCACGCGCGGTTCGGGAATTGGCTCGCGACGCGCCTCCTCCAGGCGCTCTACGGGGTGCGCTACACGGACCTCGGACCCTTCCGGGCCATCCGATACGATTCGCTGAAGCGGCTGGGCATGGCGGACCGCGATTTCGGCTGGACGGTGGAGATGCAGGTCAAGGCGGCACGCTTGGGACTACGGTACGCCGAGGTCCCGGTCCGCTACCGCCGCCGCGTCGGCCGCTCGAAGATCTCCGGCACCCTCGGGGGCTCAATCCGGGCAGGCATGAAAATCCTGGGTACCATCTTCGCGGACTACCTGACGAAGGGCCCCCCTCGCGCGGGGGTTTCGCGTCCGCTCGGCGGCTCCCCGCGCCCGGGGGCACCTTCTTGACCCATCTTCGGGGATCGGAGTACCATGGCGCCACCTTGGCCCGCTCTCTCGCGACCCCGGTTGTCCGCCGCCTCTCTCTCGTTGCGATGACCCTCGCGGCCTCCGCGTACACCCCTCCGCCGCTCCTGCACACGAACCTGAACCCCCAGTCGGCGCTGACCTGCCGCGGATGCCATGTCGACATCACCCAGCAGTGGGCGAGTTCCGCCCACGCCTCGGCCGACAGAAAATCCAATCTTCTCTTCGGACGGATGTACTTCGCCTCCCTCAAGGGGACGCGCGGCGTGACCATGGTGAAATGCGGTCCGTGCCACGAGACGATTTCCTTCGTGACGAACGACTTCGAGAAGCTCCGGGATGTCAGCGCCGAGGGCGTGACCTGCGTTTACTGTCACGCCATCGCCGGCGCCGGGCCGCCCAAGTCGGTTCCGCCCTTCACGCTCGAGCTGGGGCCTTACTTGGGGCCGATCCGCCAGCCGGTGGCGGTGAAGGATCACGCATCCAAGTACAGCGATTTCATCACCAAGTCCGACTATTGCGGTGGATGCCACCAATACGAAAATCAAAACGGCATCCTGATCAGCGACACCTTCGGCGAGTGGAAACGCTCGAAGTACGCGAAGCAAGGCGTCACATGCCAGCAATGCCACATGCCCGGCGGCTCGGGACGCGCCTCCTCGCTGGGTCCGGTACGGCCGCGCGTCGCGGATCACTCCTTCGCGGGCGCGGGGCGAGCCCTCCGGGACGCGGTGACGCTCGCGCTGCGCCTCGGGAAGCGGAGCGGCGACACGCTCCGCGTCTTCGCGATCGTGACGAACGTCGGCGCCGGGCACGCCATGCCGACCGGGAACGACCAGCATATGCTCCTGATACGGATGCGCCTGACCGACTCGGGCGATCGGATCGTGTGGGAGAACGACCCCTTCCAGGATTGGAACAGCTCCGTCTTCGGTCTCCTGCTCGCGAACGACCTGGGCGGCTACCCGGCCGAGACCTGGACGGCGAGCAAGGTGCTTTCGGATCGGCGCATCCAGGCAGGCGCGACCGCGCAATCGCGGTTCGACATCCCCATCCACGACGCCCGGGGTGCCTTGCGTCTCGAGGCCCAGCTCCTCTACCGGAGGGCCCGCCCCGAGACCATCCACGTTTACAACTTGCCCGGGGACACCTACGACACGGAGCGGCGCGTGGCGCAGGCGACGCTCCAGATTCAGAACCCCTAGACAAGACCAGGTCGAAAATCCTACCGTAGCGGGCATGCGCTCCGACCTCCTAGGGGAAATCCGCAGGGAAGGCTATACGCTCGGCGCGATCTGGCGTTTCTGCCGCGTGAGCCTCGCCCGGGTCTCGCGCGGCCTTCCCCAGCATCCGGAGCTGGTGCGGCCGATCGCGGCAACGGCGCTCGGTCTCTTCGCGCTGCAGTTCGCCGCCGCGGTCGCCCTTTCGGTTCATGTCGGACGCGACGTCGGGGTGGATTACCTGATCGCCTCGAGCGTGATGCTCCTATTCATTTCCTTCTGGGTTCTCACCCACGTCGGGCTCCAGCTCGGCTCGCGGGATGGACAGCGCGTGATCCGAATGCCGCTCCCGATCGCGATCACGATGCTCCGATTCGTCTCGATCCCCGCGATCGTGCTCTTGATCCTGAACCATCACTGGGCCGCGGTCGTATGGCTCTTCGCGGTGAGCGCATTCACCGACGTCCTGGACGGCGTGCTCGCGCGCCTGCTTCACGTGGAGACGCGGATCGGCGCCCTCCTGGACCCCTTGACCGACGTGGCGTTCAACTCCTCGATATTCATGGCGCTCCTGGTCGTGGGCGTCGTGCCGTGGTGGGTGACCGCGCTCATGCTCACGCGCTATGCCCTGCTCGTCGGGGGGACGGTGTACCTGTATTTCTTCTACGGCCCCGTGCGGATCAAGCCGACCTTGTTCGGAAAACTGACCGGGGTCTTGACGTCGGTCCTGCTCGGGCTTCTCCTGTTCGGCCTGTCGTGGTGGAACGAGGCGACGCGGCACAGCTTGAAGGAAGTGTTCGACGTCGGCCTCGGCGTGATGGGCCTCGCCACGATCATCCAGGTCGTGTTCATCGGGCTCGCGAACCGGAATCTGGCGCCCGAGGTTGAAGAGGTGTTCCCCGCCGCCGAGATGCTCCGCGCTCCGGAGACGCGCCCCGCCAAAGTCGTCGGCGAGATCCGAGGGCCAAGGTAGCGCGCCCCGGCTGAGTCTCGACCGGCCGGCTCGAATCCGGCCATTCCCGCCAGGCAAATTCGATTCCGCATTGCAATCCGCACGGCATCCCCGCTCCCCGCGCGGGCGCCGCAAGGCGCGGCCATCGACGTGGTTGCAAGAGGGTCCGGCTCGCTGAGTTAACGGGGCGATCCGCGGCGGGCGCGGAATTCCTCCGTGGCATGGCTCTTGCGGTCCAAGCCGGCGCTAAGTCCCTGCGATTCAACGGAAGAGCGCAGCGCCGAGACCTCTCATCGACCCGAGGCCCATGCCGGAAGCAGCCCAGCCCCGCAAGACCCGCGCGATCCCGACGCGCCGACGCACGCGCATGCGCGCGGCGCGCGACGCGGTCCTCGCGATGGCCCTGCTCGGAGCCGCTCTGGCGCCGCCCGCGCTCGCGAGTCCCGGCACGGGGACCGCGATCATCCTCGGCCCGAGCGCCGTGGCGGTGACGGACAGCAGCATCTGGACGATTCAATACACCCCGACCGAGAATTTCTCCGGCTCCGGCGGCACGATCGACATCGTCATTCCCCCAGGGTGGACCCCGCCGCAGACCTCGAATCCGACCTCGCCGGGCTACGTCAACTGGACCGACGCCAACTACGTGAGCTCGGTGACCATTACCGGGGACACGATTCGTCTCCTCCTCGGCGCGCCCCCGCAAGATCCATTTCAGCCGCCGGGCGCGTCCGTCAGCGTCCTGTACGGGGCCGGCGGAGGGCACGCTTCGGCACACCCGCAGACGACGGTGCAGGACACCGTCTATTTCAACGTCCTCAGCGATCCCACCCTGACCGGATCGCCGGCCCCCATTCCGTCCTCTCCCTGGGTCTCGGTGATCGCGGGCCGGGTCGTCTCGGCGACCATCGTGGACGGGGCGGATGCGGCGGTGGGCTCCCTGGTCCGCACGACCGACCAGGACACGACGCAGCTCTTCCTGCGCGGGCACGACGCGTACGGAAATCGGACACGCCTGATCTGCGCGGACTGGACGCTGAGCGGCGGAGTCGGAGGGGCGGTGCCGGCCAACGGCACCGGCACCGCGCTCAGGCTCGACACACCGGGCACAGGCTACGCCATCGCGGACAGCGCCGGGGTGTGGTCCGATTCCACGGGGGCGATCTCGGTGGTCCACGGGGCCTATGCGGGGCTCGAGATGACCGCTCCGGGTTCCGCCTCGGCGGGCACTTCGTTCCCGGTGACGGCGCGCTCGAGGGACGCGGACGGCAACACGATCACGGGCGGCCCGGGATCGGCCGCCTCTCTGACCTACATCGCGTTCGCCGATTCCGTCGGGCCCGCGCCCGCGGATCCGAATCTCGTGAGCGACGCCGCCGCGCTTTCGAGCGGCGCCTACTCGGGATCGCTCGCGGCGCGGAAGCCGGGCGCGTTCTACTTCTCCGTGATCGACTCGGCGACCGGGTTCGTCTCCTCCCGGCATCGCGTCGCGGTTTCCCCGGGGGGGCCCGACAGAATCGCGCTCCGTCCCGACACGCTCCGGCTGACGGCGGGGGTGCCCGACACGGTCACGGTGCGGGTCACGGACGCGTTCGGCAACCGATCTCCGGTCTCGGCCTCCGAGACCCTCACGCTCTGGACCGATCGTCCGGCGGGCGCCTTCCAGAACGTCGCCGGCACGGCCACGATCTTCGAGGTCACGATACCCGCGGGCGCCGACTCGGCGCGCTTTCGCTTCCGCGACACGCAGACGACCACGGCCGAGGGGCGGCTCCGCGCCATCGACGCGAACGGCAACCCGCCTTTTCTCGGGACCGCGGGCGCGCCCGTTTTCACCGCCCCGAACGTGCCCGCAG
>VBOW01000013.1 GCA_005893275.1 Candidatus Eisenbacteria bacterium
GCGGCCCGCGGGCAGTAAGACCACCCCCACCACGCCACAGCACCTCAAGTCCCCGAGCCGCCCCGAGCATGGATCCGGTGGCGGTGAAAAGAAGCAGGGCGGGCCGGCGCCGAAGTCGACGCAGACGCTCCGATCTACGCAGCAAGCCGCTCTCTATGCCTGTCCTATGCACCCAGAGGTAACCGACAGCATCCCATCGAAGTGTCCGAAATGTGGAATGACGTTGGTGCGGAAGAAGGAGAGGCAATGATGCGCGCAACAACGTGCCTCGTTGTCGCGGCTCTCCTGGCCGGTGTGCCGCTCCGCGCGCTGGCGAACGACACCTCCCGACCCTCCCTCACGGAGCTTGTTCGCGAACGGACGGGCGTGACGGTGGGATGGCCGTTGAACGACCGGGCCGAGGCCCAAGCACTCCTCCGAGACTCTTTGACTGCAGACCGGGCCGTGCGGGTTGCGCTCTTGAACAGCCGCGAACTGCGAGCGGCTTTCGGCGAGGTCGGTATCACGCAAGCGGACTACCGTCAGGCTCTACTGCCGAAGAATCCTCAGCTCGAGGGCGAGATCCGCTTCGGCGGCGGCGGACGCCGTCCGGGGGAGATCATCGTCATGCAGGATCTCACCTCGCTCTTGCTCACGCCGGCTCGTCGACGCGCCTCCAGCAGCGCCCTGCGTCAATCCACGTTGCGAGCCGCGGACGCGGCGACGGCGCTCGTGGCGGAGACCCGGTCCGCCTTCTACGGCGTGCAGGCCGGGAACCAGGTTCAAGGGTTGTGGGAGAGGGCGGTCGAGGCGGCGCAGGCGGGCGCCGATCTGGCTCAGCGGCAGCACGCCGTCGGGAATATAACGGATCTTGACCTCGAGAACGAGCAGGCCGTCTACGAGCAGGCCAAGGTCGAGCTCGCGCGGAGTCGGACCGAAGCGCTCATCGCGCGGGAACGCCTCAACCGGGCGATGGGCGTCTGGGGCGAGCGGACCGCGTGGGTAGTTGCCAGCGAGCTTCCGGGTCTGCCGGCCGAAGAGGCGCCGCTCGACTCCGTCGAGAGTGCGGCCGTACTCCAGCGCCTCGATCTGGCGGCGGCGGAGGCGGAAATCCAGGCGCTGGCGCGGTCGGTTCCGCTCGCCCGGTTCTCGCAGTTCCCGGAGCTTCGCGCGGGCGCGCACTTCGAGCGTGAGCCGGAGGGGACCCGGACCACCGGACCGGCCGTCGAGCTTGCTTTTCCATTGTTCGATCGCGGGCAGGCAGCGGTGGCGCGCGCGAAGGCGCAGATCCAACAGGCCGAGGACCGACGCGACGCACTCGCGATCAGCATCCGATCCCAGGTGCGCGCCGCACGCGATCGCTTCAGTGCAGCGCGCCAAGTGGTGGAGTACTACCATGACGTTATCCTGCCCCGCCGCACCCGCATCGTGGAACAGACGCAGCTCCAGTTCAACGGGATGCTCGTTGGCGTGAACCAGCTCATCCAGGCGAAGCAGCGTGAAATCAGCGCGCAACGCGAGTACATCGAAGCCCAACGCGAATATTGGCTGGCCCGGACGGAGCTGGATCGCGCACTCGGCGCTTCCATTCCGGGCGCCGACGGGAAATGAGGTGCGATTGGTGATCACACGTCGAAACCTGCTCAAGACCGCATCGGTTGCGTTCGGGGGCGCGGGCCTCATGGGGATCGCCCGCCTGCTGGGCGCTGCCCCCACCGAAGGCACGGCTCAATCGGGTGCCAGCTCCGGTCAGGCTGCCCCGGCAGCTCCGGCTTCGAGAAGAGGGAGCTATGCCCCCGTCATCACACCGAACGGCACCAGTCTCCCGTGGAAATGGGAGAACGGTGCGAAGGCGTTTCACCTCGTCGCTGAACCGGTCAAGCGCGAGTTCGCTCCGGGACTCGCTGTCAACTGCTGGGGATACAACGGCCAGACGCCCGGCCCCACGATCGAGGCAGTGGAAGGCGACCGCGTCCGAATCTACGTGACGAACAAACTCCCTGAGCCCACATCCGTGCACTGGCACGGGATGATCTTACCGAACGGGATGGACGGGGTCGCCGGTCTCAACCAGAAGCCCATCCAGCCGGGCGAGACGTTCAAATACGAGTTCACGCTGCGACAGCATGGCACCCAGATGTACCATCCGCATTTCGACGAGATGGTGCAGATGGCGATGGGGATGATGGGGTTCTTCGTCATCCATCCGCGGGAGGCCAAAGATCCGCCCGTCGACCGTGATTTTGCGATCATGCTTTCCGAATGGTTCGTGAAGCCCGGTTCGGCCACGCCCGACCCGACGGTGATGTCCGACTTCAACCTCCTGACGTTCAATAGTCGCGTCTTCCCCGGCACCGAGCCGCTCGTGGTTCGTCGAGGTCAGCGCGTTCGCATCCGGCTTGGGAATCTGAGCAGCATGGACGCCCACCCGATCCACCTCCACGGCCATAGCTTCCGTGTGACGGGTACGGACGGTGGCCCGACGCCGCGATCGGCCCAGCTGCCGGAGGCGACGGTCATGGTACCGGTCGGGACGACGCGCGATATCGAGTTCGCCGCGGAACATCCCGGCGACTGGGCACTCCACTGTCACATCACGCACCACGTGATGAACCAGATGGGCCACGGCATCCCGAATATGCTGGCCGTGAAGACGGCAGGCCTCGAGGAGAAGGTCAACCAAGTGGTGCCGGGGACGATGATCATGGGCCAGAACGGCATGGGCGGGATGATGGAGATGGGCGCGCCCCGCAACAGCATTCCGATGCGCAGCGGGGAAGGACCTTTCGGCCGCATCGATATGGGAGGAATGTTCACCATTGTGAAGATCCGGGATGGCATTACGTCTTTTAACGACCCAGGCTGGTACCGACATCCGGCTGGAACCTTGGCGGAGCCGACCTCGAAGATGTGATTTGGATTCCCAGTGTTCATTCAAGCAGAAAGGAGATCTCCCTCTTCAGCTCGATTTCGGTCATAGGGAATGCGCTCCGGCTGAAGCGCGAGAACCTGTGAGCGGCGGACGTCGCGCGCTGCGAGGGAGGGTGTCATGAAGTGGATCCTGGCTGCTCTGGTCGCAGCGGTGGTGCTCGGGGGAGCGGCCTATATCTTCGTGTTCCGACCGCACCTGCCTCCAGCCGAACGCGGGCGAAGGCTGGCCGAGAGTACCGGGTGCTTTGCTTGCCACGGTCCCGATGGGATTCGCGGCGTCGCGAATCCTGGGCGCACGGAGCGCACGGTGCCCAGTTTTGAGGGGGACGTCATGATGTACGCCCATTCCCCCGAGGAAATTCACGAGTGGATCCACAACGGCGTCAACGCGAAGCGCGCGGTGAGCCAGACGTGGCGCGCCGAGCGAGACAGCGGCACCCTCAAGATGCCCGCGTTCAAGGGCCGCATGACGGAAGAACGAATGCACGACCTGGTCGCGTACGTGATGGCAATGTCGGGCATGCCGAGTCCCGAGGATTCGCTGAGCGCCCGTGGCCTCGAGCGCGCGGGCGCGCTCGGCTGCGTGGGTTGCCACGGCGCAGGTGGCCGTCTTGCGAAGCCCAACAAGGGGTCCCTCAAGGGCTATGTCCCTTCGTGGGACGGTCAGGACTTTCCAGATCTGGTGCGCGACAGCACCGAGTTTCGAGAGTGGGTCGAGCGGGGGGTCAGCCGGCGCTTCGAGCGCGATCCGCTCGCGCAGTTCTTTCTGCGCCGGGCGGTGCTTCACATGCCCGCGTATGCGAGACGGCTCGAGTTGGGCGACGTGGAAGCGCTCTGGACGTACGTCCAGTGGCTGCGGTCTCAGGGATCCCACGAGGCACACGAGCACGAGGCGCACCACAAGGGGGGCACCGATGATTGACCGCGCTCGATGGTGGGTCTGCCTCGCGGCGGCCGTCGGCCTCGCATTCCCTCATCCGGCGCTGGCCCAGACGCATCATCACACCGCCGCGCCCGCCGATTCCATGGCGCATCATCACCACCACGAGATGACGATGAAGGGAATGTACGGTCCTTATCCGATGACGCGCGAAGCCTCCGGGACCGCATGGCAGCCCGACCTGGCCCGGCATCGCGGGATCCACACGATGAGGGGACCGTGGATGCTGATGCTCCACGGAGCGGGCGACCTCGTCTTCGATCATCAGGGAGGAAAACGAGGGGACGAGAAGGTGTTCAGCGGCAACATGGTGATGGGCATGGCGCGGCGTGCTCTCGGGCTCGGCACGCTCGGATTGCGCGCCATGATGTCCGCCGAGCCGGCGACGATCGGGAAGGGCGGCTATCCGCTGCTGCTCCAAACCGGCGAGACCGCGAACGGCCTCACGCCGCTCATCGACCGCCAGCATCCGCATGACCTCTTCATGGAGCTGGCGACGTCCTATAGCGTCGCGAGCGGAAACCGCTCCCTGTTCCTCTACGGCGGGTTGCCCGGCGAGCCTGCGCTGGGTCCGCCCGCGTTCATGCATCGCTTCTCGGGCGCGGCCTTTCCCGAGGCTCCGATCACCCACCACTGGCTCGACTCGTCGCACATCACGTTCGGGGTCCTTACGGCGGGAGCCGTCTTGGGCGGACTGAAGCTCGAGGCATCGGCGTTTCGCGGGCGAGAGCCCGACCAGAACCGCTTCGGCATCGAATCCCCAAAGCTCGACTCGCACTCGTTTCGCGTCTCTCTGAATCCCGCGCCCGCCTGGGCGCTCCAGGTGAGCTACGGGCGGCTGAAGAGCCCCGAGCAGCTCGAGCCGGACCTCGATACGGACCGCACGACCGCCTCCGTGATCTACGCCCGGGAATGGAGATCGGGGCACCTGGAGTCGACCGTCGGATGGGGACGAAATCGCAATCGCCCCGGCGCGATTCTCGACGCGCTTGACGGGGAGGTCGCGGCTCAGCTGAGAGAGAAACACATGCTCTTCGCCCGGATCGAGCGCGTCGAGAAAGACGAGCTCTTTCCGGAGGGGGACCCGCGCGCCGGGCGCGTCTTCCAGGTCGGAAAGGCGAGCGCCGGCTATCGCTTCGATTTCTGGAAGAGCGCGAGCGTGGCGACCGGGCTGGGTGCGCTGGTCAGCGCGGTCCGGGTGCCGTCGACACTCCGGGACACCTACGGAAAGGACCCCGCCTCGGTGATGATCTTCGCGCACGCGGAGCTGCGCTGAGGTAGGCGACCCGCCGCAGGACCGTTACGCCGTCTTGACCGCGTGAACCAGCCTCGCGACGGAATCCTTGGCGTCCCCGAAAAGCATCATCGCGTTTGGGTTGTAGAAAAGCTCGTTCTCGATTCCCGCGAAGCCGGGCTTCAAGCTCCGTTTCAGGATAATGATGTGCTTCGCCTTGTCCGCGTCCAGGATCGGCATCCCATAGATCGGGCTCGAAGGATCGTTCCGTGCCGCGGGGTTCACGACGTCGTTGGCGCCGATGATCAGCGCCACGTCCGCGCGCTCGAACTCGGGATTGATCGCTTCGAGGTCGTAGAGCTCCGGGTAAGGCACGTTCGCCTCCGCGAGGAGCACGTTCATGTGCCCCGGCATGCGCCCCGCGACCGGATGGATCGCGTATTTCACGTCGACACCGCGCGATTTCAGGATATCCGCGAGCTCGCGGACGCTGTGCTGCGCCTGTGCGACCGCGAGGCCATAGCCCGGGATCACGATGACCGATCGCGCGTACGCGAGCATGGTCGCCGCGTCTTCCACCGAAACCTCGCGCACAGCCTTGCCCGCCGCGGCGCCCGCGCGCGCGGCGGCCGGCCCCGCCCCTTTCCCCCCGGCACCGAACGCGCCGAAGAGCACGTTCGTGATCGGACGGTTCATGGCCTTGCACATGAGGTAGGTAAGGAGGGTGCCCGAGGCGCCGACGAGCGTCCCGCTGATGATGAGGACGTGGTTGTGGAGCGAAAAGCCCGTGGCCGCGGTCGCGAGTCCCGTGAAGGAGTTCAAGAGCGAGATGACGACCGGCATGTCTCCGCCGCCGATCGGAATGACGAACAGCACGCCGAACAGGAGCGCCGCCGCGGCGAACCATGCATAGACCATCGGGTCCGGCCGGCCCGTCACGGCAAGCCAGACCGAGACGGCGAGGATACCGAGGAAGAGTACGAAATTGAGGGGCTTCTGAAGCGGATAGGTCACCGCGCGTTCGGTCACGAGACCCTGGAGCTTCCCGAAGGCGACGATGCTGCCGGTGAATGAGATGGCGCCGATTAGGGCGCCCAGGAGAATCGTGACGCCGCTTACGGGCGGAACCGAAAGCCCCGCCCGCGCGAAACGGAGATACTCGAGGCTCGAGACGATCGCCGCGGCGCCCCCTCCCGATCCATTGAAGAGCGCCACCATCTGCGGCATCGCCGTCATCGCAACCCGGGCTGCGGCGATCGTGCCGATCAAGCCGCCGAGAACGATTCCGGCGAAGATCGTCCCGTAGCTCAGAATCTGGCGGTCCAGCAGGGTCGCCACGATGGCGAGGAGCATTCCGATGGAGGCGAGGAGGTTTCCGTTCCGCGCCGATTTCGGGGAGCTGAGCTGCTTGATCCCGATGATGAACAGGACGGAGGCGATCAGGTAGACGACGCGTATGGCGTTCGGCGGAAGATGCGGGAGGGACACGTCAGCGTCCGCCCGGGGTCTTGGCCGAGAACATCCGGAGCATCCGGTCGGTGACGAGGAACCCTCCGACCACGTTGATCGTTCCGAGGACGACCGCGAGAAAGCCCAGGACGGTCACGAGCGGCCCTTGGGGCGCTCCCGCGACCAGCATGGCTCCCACGAGAACGATTCCGTGGATCGCGTTCGTGCCCGACATGAGCGGGGTGTGAAGGATCACGGGCACCTTGGAGATGATTTCATAGCCGATGAAGATGGCGAGGATGAAGATGGTGAGGTCGTTGAGCAGCGCCTCGATCACTGCGGGCTCCTCGCCGGAGACCCGGCCGCCGCGAGCGTCCCTTCCGCCCGCGCCCGCGTCGCCGGATGAACGATCTGCCCGTCGCGGGTCACGCAGGTCCCCTTGGTGATGTCGTCCGACCAATCGGGGGTGAGGGTTCCATCCTTCGTGATATGGAGGAGGAAGCTCGTGATGTTCTTGGAATACATCTGCGTCGCGTGCACCGGCACCGTGCTCGCGAGCCGCACCGGGCCGTGGATCGTCACGTCGTGGCGCACGACGGTTTCCCCTGGTTGAGTCAGCTCGCAGTTTCCGCCCATGTCCGCCGCCAGGTCCACAACGACCGATCCCGGCTTCATCCTCGCGACTTGATCGGTCGAGATGAGCCGCGGCGCCGGCATCCCCGGAACGCGGGCGGTCGTGATGATGACATCGGCGTGGGCAATTCGCTCCCCGAGAAGCTCCATCCCTTTGCGCTGCGCTTCGGCGGAGAGCGGCTTGGCGTAGCCCTGCTCGTCCTGCGCCTCGCTCGCTTCGAGCCGGGGTCCCACGAAGGTCGCCCCCAGGCTCTCCACCTCCTCCTTCACGGCGGGCCGGACATCGTAGGCCTCGACGACGGCGCCCAGCCTCCGCGCCGTCGCGATCGCTTGGAGACCCGCGACTCCGGCCCCCACGATGAGAACGCGCGAGGGGGCGACCGTTCCGGCCGCGGTCACAAGCATGGGAAAGAGTCGCGGCAGCGTGTCGCCCGCGATGAGGACCGCCTTGTAGCCCGCCAGGGTGCTCATCGAGGAAAGCGCGTCCATCGGCTGCGCGCGCGTGGTGCGCGGCATCATATCCATGCTGAAGCTGGTCACGCGTCGCTTGGCGAGCATCCGCACCGTATCGATGTGGCTCAACGGACGGAGCATGCAAATGAGGGTGGAGCCTTCCGCGAGGAGATCCGCTTCGTGAAGGTGCAGCGAGGGGTTCGGAAGCGGCGGCTGGATCTTGAGGACGATCTCCGAACGGGACCAGAGGTCCGCCGTGTTCGTGGCAATGCCCGCGCCCGCCTCCTGAAATTTGGCGTCGGGAATGAAGGCGCCCGCCCCCGCCCCCGCCTCGACGTGGACGTCGTAGCCGGCGGTCTTGATTCGGCGGACCGAATCGGGCGTGAGGGCGACGCGACGTTCGCCCGGTCCGATCTCCTTCGGGATGCCGACCTTCATCGGTGAACGGCTCCTGGAAATGCCGCAGGTCAATCCAGTAGGATGACAGTTCGACGAATCGAGAACCGCATCCTACCAAAAGAGGGAGAACCTTGTGAAACGATTCCCAAGCGCGCGCCGGACCCGATCGCGCCGCATCGCGATCACGCCGGAGGTTCGCGCCTATGTGAGAAAGATCGACGCCTACCGTGCGGGCCGCAATCCGATAGGTCTGATGAAGACCGCGCCCGCCAAATTCGCGCGGGCCGTCGCCGGGCTGAGCGCGGCTCAAATGCGACGGCGGCCCTCGCGGGGCAAGTGGAGCATCATCGAGATCCTCGGGCATCTCCACGACACGGAGGTCGTATACGGCTATCGGTATCGGCTTTCGCTTTCCCAGCCCGGCTCGGACATTCTGGGCTACGACCAGGCGCGCTGGGCGGACGAGCTTCGCCACCGCCGGAGCAAGGCGAAGCGGCTGCTCGAACAGATACGGATTCTACGCGAGGGGAATCTCGATGCGGTCCTGCGCGTGCCGCGTCGTTCCTGGAAGCGTTACGGCATGCACAGCGAGCGGGGTAAGGAGACCGTGCAAAGGACGCTCGAGCTGATCGCCGGCCACGACCTGAACCACATCGACCAGATTCGGGCGATCAGGAACAAATACGGCTGGTAGGCGCCCGACCTAGGTAGCCTTGGCCCAGGCGCCGCGCGTGGCGTCGACGAAGGCGCGGAGAAGCCTTCGCGTCATCTCCGATTCGGGCATCCGCTCGGGGTGCCAGTGCACGCCGATGAAGAAAGGATGATCGGTCCGCTCGATCGCCTCGATGATCCCGTCCGGGCTTCGCGCCGCGACGCGGAATCCGGCCGCGACTTCACCGATCCCCTGGTGGTGGTAGGAATTCACCGTCGCGGAATCCACGCCGAGCGCCCGCGCGAGAATCGTCCCCGGCTCGATCCGGATCGGATGGTCCGGGGAAACGCCCTCCGGCTCGTCCTCATGCTCGAGGGCTCCCGGCACGTCTTCGGGTATGTGTTGCAACAGCGACCCGCCGAACGCGACGTTCAACGTCTGCGCGCCGAGACAAATCCCCAATGCCGCCATGCCCCGGTCTTTCGCCTCGCGCACGTAGGCGAAATCAGAGGTCGTCCGCTCCCGGGGAGCGAGTCGGTCGGGGTGGCGGGCGGCCTGGCCGTAATGCTTCGGATCGATGTCGGCGCCGCCGGTCAACACGAGGCCCTCCACCCGCTCCAGTAGCTCGCGCGCCTCCTCCCGGTTCCCGACGAGTGGAAGAATCACCGGCAAGGCGCCGCTCTGCGAAATCAACGAGGCGTAGCGGGAATAGAGGAAGTAGGCGTCGCCGAAGGGCTCGGTGGATCTCAGGTTGGGGCAGATTCCGATGAGCGGTTTCGACATGCGCTCAATACCCCCGTTGCGCATCGACCCGGTTCAGGAGAGGAAGCCCGGCCGCGTCGCGGCGCAGGTTTTCACGGAAGAGCGCCATGGCGCGCGGCCAGAAGCCCGTCGAGTTGCCCGAAACGTGAGGCGTCAGGATCACGTTGTCGAGCGTATAGAGTCCGCTCTCGCGCGGCAAGGGCTCCGTCTCGAAGACGTCGAGCGCCGCTCCCCCAATCCAACCCTTCCGAAGCGCCTCCTCCAGATCCCGCTCGCGCACGATCTTTCCTCGCGCGACGTTCACGAACCAGGCTCCCCGCTTCATCCTCCCGAACGCGGCCGCGTCGAACAGACCCTGCGTCTCGGGGGTGAGCGCGGCCGCGATGACAACGGCGTCGGACGCCTCGAGCATGCGGCCCAGATCTTGGGGACCCATCACGGCATCGACGCGCGGTTCTTCTCCTGGCAGGCCGAGGGCCGAGAGCAGAGACGGCTCCCAGGCGGGGGGGCGTTCCGGATGCCGGCGAACGGCGAGGACGCGCATGCCGAACGCGAGCGCGCGGCGCGCGATCTCGCGCCCGATCGCGCCGTAGCCGAAAAGTCCGAGCGTCCGCCCGTGGAGCTCGTGCGGTCGTCCCGCGCCCGCAAACCAGCGGTCGCGATCCAGGCCGGTCGTGATCTGATCCGCGATGGCTGTCCGGAACCGGCGCGCGAGCGCGACGAGGACCCCGAGCGTGTGCTCCGCGATGGGAATCGCATGGACCCCGCGCGAATTGGTGAGGATGATGTTCCCCTGGGTGACGCTCGGCGTGAGGTAGGCGCCGACCCCCGCGGCGGGGGCGTGAAGCCAACGCAGCCGCCGGGCCCGCGCCACCGTGGCTTCACCGGGAGCCCACGAAAAGACGATCTCGGCTCCGGAGACCGCGTCTCCCAGCTCTTCCTTCGAGCCTGCGCGCGCGATCTCGAGATCGGGGAAGTCGCGGCGCAACCGCTCGACCTCTTCGTCCGGAATGGTCCACGCCTCCGAAGCGTGGAACAGGCCGAGGAGAAGCCGCCGCACGCGCCGGGATCCCCGCCTGGGCCTACAGCGTCGGGCCGCTGTCGCGGAGCAGGATTCGCCTCAGGAGCGCGACCGGAAGAGCCCCCTGCGAGAGGATGCGCGCATGGAACCTGGCCAAATCGAAGCCCGGCCCTTCCGCGCGCGCGACGTCGTCACGCAGCTTGCGGATCTGGAGCGCGCCGAGCGTGTAGACGATGTAGGTCGGGTCGAAGGCGGCGCGGTAGGCCTCGCGCTCCGCGTTGGCCTCCTCCATGTGCGCGTGCTGCATGAACAGAGCGATCGCCTCGTCCATGGTCATCCCGCGCGTGTGGACGCGGATTCCCACCTGGAAGCGGCACGCGCGCACCAGAGCCCATCGCAGCATTCCGAACTCGATCCTCGGGTCGTCCTTCTTGTACCCGTGATCCACGAGCGCCTGTTCCACGTAGAGCCCCCAGCCTTCCGCGAAGCTCCCGCAGCCCATGGTCCGCCGCACCAGGCTCGGCGCCCGTTTGGCATAGAGGAAGTGGACGTAGTGTCCGGGGTAGGACTCATGAATGGACACCGAGGGAAGCGTCCATCGGCTGTAGCCCTGAAGATGCTGCTCCACGCGCGCGGAATCCCAGGTCCGGTTCGGAAGGGTGATGTTGTAATAGGCCTCACTCGCCCTCTTCTCGAACGGCCCGGGCGCGTCGAGGCTCGCGAACGACCGCTCCGCCGCGAAGGAAGGGGTCGGCCGCACGATACAGCGCACCTCCGAGGGAACATCGATGAACTTGGAGGTGATGCAGAACGAACGGATATCCTCGAGGAGGCTCGTCGCGTAGGGAATGAGACTGTCCGCGGAAGGGTGGTCCCGCCGCATCGACTCGATCAGCTCGTCCAGGCCGACGTTCGGGTTCACCCGCTTGGCCGCGGCCGCGTAGCGAGCCTCGAGGCGATCGAGCTCCCGCTCGCCCACCTCGAGCAGGGTATCGAGCGGCAGGTCGACCATCTCGTCGTAGTGGAGCTTCTTGCGATAGCGCTCCTCGCCCAGGACGTACGAGCCCTGGGCGCGCGGGGTGAGATCCTCCCGCATCCACTTGATGTAATCCCGGGTCGCCGCCTCCGCCGCCGACTTCGCCTCCTCGTAGGCCTTGAGCAATGCGGAGTCCTTGACGGCGGTAAATGCGACCGGCACTTCACGCTCGAGAAATTCGATCGAGCCCTCGAAATCCTCGCCGGCGAACTGCGCGAACAGGGCGGGCGGATTCTTGATGTTCTGTTTCCCGCTCTCGAGAAGGCGCGGCACCTGCCGGAGTCGCGCGATCACCGAGCGGAGCCGCGCCTCGGGGGGCGCGAAGCTGCGGGCGACAAGGGAGAAGATGCCCCCCGCGTAGTTATACGTGCTCGGATCGTTCTCCCAACGGCGGATCTCGGTGAGATCGAAGAGATGCCCTTCGACCTGGCGGCTGAAGAGGTCGTAGTCGATCCGCGTGGAGTCGCTCAACCCTCCGGCGTCGATCCGCTTCAGCCCGGCGAGCACGCGGCGGGTCCGGGCTGTCTCCCCGTCGATGGCGGCCCGCGAGCGGTCCTCCAGGAGCGAGTCGTACCGGTGCAGGCCCGAGGTTGTCGCGAACGAGGGCTCGAACGCAAAGAACCCTCGCAGGTAGTCGGCGGCGAGCGCGGCGAACGCCCTCTCGGCGGGGTTGCCCGAGACGGCGCCCGGGGCCAGCGGGTCCTTGGCCCGCGAGGAAGGGGGAGCCGGTGACGGCGTGGCCGCGAGGGCGGGCAGGGCCAGCCCCAGGACCAGTAAGCTACGCGTAAATCGGGAGCTCATTGCAGCGATCCTCCTGAGCGTTCGGATGGACACGGGACGTTATCACGCCGTCGGCCGAAAATCATCTGGGCGGAGACCGGCACGAGGAAGAGCGCGAAGAGCCTCGATAGGAACGAGGCCTCGATGCGATGCGCGAGGAGCGCGCCGAGCAGGGCGCCCGCGGCTCCCCCCGCCATCAACCCAGGCAGGAGTGCCCGGACGACGTGGCCGTGACGGGCGTGGCTCAGAGCCCCGACGATCCCGGTCGGAAGGATCATGAGCAGCGAGACCCCCTGCGCGACGTGTTGGGGGATGCGCTGACCGAGCACCAGGATCGGGACGAGGATCGTGCCGCCTCCGACCCCGAGCAGGCCGCCCAGGGCTCCAACGACGGCGCCGAGCAGGATGTTCCAGGGAGGGGCCCAGACGCGGTGCGCGTCCGCGTGCGACGGCGCCGCGACCAGGATCCGGACCGCCGTGGCGAGGATCAGGATGCCGAACGCCTGACGCAGCTTTCGCGCGGTCAGCTTCCGGGCGAGCGCGGCTCCCGCCAGCACGCCGGGGACCGCTCCCACGGCGAGGTAGAGCGCGAGGGCGAAATCGAGATTTCCCTGAAGGAAGTAAGGGATGGCGGCGACCAGCGCGGTCACCGTAATGAACGCGAGCGAGGTCCCCTGGGCCTCGTGCTGCTCCACGTGAACGAGGTGGACGAGGAGCGGGACGAGCAGAATCCCACCCCCGACGCCCATGAGCCCGCCCAGGGCGCCGGCCAGAAGCCCGAAGACAAACGGCATGACGCTCGTCCGCATGGAAGCGCGCACCCTAGCACAGCTTCCGGCCCGCGCGTTGACATTGCGCACCGCCGGTCGCTACCCTTGCTGAAGCGCATAAGCGCGCCCATGGTCAATTTGCCTCCCATCAAACCATCTCGCCTCCTGTGGACCCTGCTGTTCCTCGGGGCGCTCCTCGTGCTCGTCAACGGGACTGTGATTTACGCGATCCAGACGGCCCACCATTTTCTGGATGAAGAGCTGGGGAAGCGTTTCGAGGCGACCGCCCATACAGCCGCCCTGCTGATCCGGTCGGACCAGCTCGACGCGCTCTTTCCCGTGGGCGCCGACTCCCTGCGGGCCGATTTCGACGTGGCGATGGACTCGGTCGAGGCGGCGGAGACCGTGCGGGACCAGTGGCGTCGGCTCGCCGGCGGGGCGGGAGCCTCGAACATCATTCTGCTCGACCCCGATCATCAGGTCGTGCTCGCGTTGCGGCAATCCACGTCGAGCAACGTGAGCCGGGCCACCCTCGACGAAGCCGCGTTCGCGCGCGCGATGATCGGGGAAGCGGCCCACTCCCGGCTCTTCGAGGAAGGGGACACCTATCTCAAGGCCGGCTACGCCCCGGTGATCCAGTACGATGGACGCATCGTGGGCGCGGTGGTGGTCGAGGGGGGGTCCAGCGCCTTCCGCCCGCTCGAGCAGGTGAAGGCGTCTCTCTACGGGGCCGCGTTTCTCGCATCGATCCTGGTCGTGCTCGTCGGGCTGGGCTACGTGCGGACGCAAGCGCGGCTGGCCCGGGTCGAGGAGCGGATGAACCACGCGGACCTCCTCGCCACCGTCGGGCAGGTCGCGGCCGGAGTGGCTCACGAGATCCGCAATCCTCTGGCCGTGCTTCGCGGCGCTTCGTCGCGGTTGCAGAAGCTGGAGCATCTTTCCGCCGGGGAGCGGAAAGAGCTCCTCGCCATGCTCGAGGAGGAAGTTCACCGCATGGGGAACGTCGTCCAGAACTTTCTCGATCTCTCCCGCCGCCCCGACACCGAAGCCACGATCTTCGTCCTGCGCCCGGTTCTCGAGCGTTCGATGGAGATCATCAACGTGGAGCTCTCGCGGTGCGGCGTCCGCTCGGCGGTGCGCTGGGAAGCCGAGGATGGGGTTTGCATCCGAGGGCGGCCGCAGGCCATGCACCATCTCTTCCTGAATCTCGCGCTCAACGCGCGGGACGCGATGCCCGAGGGAGGGGAGCTCACGATCCTGGTTCAAGCACGAAAGTCCGAACTGCGGATATACTTTCAGGACAGCGGCCCCGGAGTTCCTCGGACCATCCGCTCGAGGATCTTCGAGCCGTTCTTCACCACGCGGGCCGAGGGGACCGGCCTCGGCCTGGCCTTTGTGGAGCGGATCGTGCTCGAGCACGGCGGGACGATTTCCGTCGGCGCGTCACCTAGCGGCGGCGCCCAATTCCGGATCATTCTTCCGATCGAGACCTGAGAGATGCCTGACCGGATCCTGATTGCCGAAGACAACAAGAATCTCTGCCGGATTCTGGAAAACGCGCTGAGCGAAGCGGGGTACGAGGTGGTCGTCGCGCTCGGCGGAGACGCCGCGGTCCACGAGATCAAGTCCCATCCCTTCGATCTCGTGATCTCCGACATGCGCATGCCGGGCGCCTCGGGGACGGTCGTATTCCAGGAAGCGCGCGCGCAGGAGTATCAGCCGGACGTGATCCTCATGACGGCCTTCGGGGACACGAGAGAGGCGGTGCGTCTCATGAGAGACGGAGCCGCCGATTACATTCTCAAGGATTTCGATCCCGAGGAGCTCGTGACCCGCGTGGGGCAGGTGCTCGAGCGGAGGCGGCTCAAGCAGGAATCCACCGTCCTCAAGGGACGCATCGAGACCCTGAAAGAGCAGATCAGCCTCCACCAATTCGACATGATCGTGGGGCAGAGCCGGGCGATGCAGGACGCCCTGAGCTTGGCGGAGCGGGTCGCGCGCACCGATGCAAACGTCCTGCTGCTGGGGGAGAGCGGAACGGGGAAGGAGGTCTTCGCCCAGGCGATCCACGCGGCGAGCAAGCGCTCGGACGCTCCCTTTGTGCCGGTGAATTGCGGCGCTCTCCCGGAGACCCTCCTGGAATCGGAGCTCTTCGGCCATGAGCGGGGCGCGTTCACGGGGGCGATTCGGACCAAGCCGGGCCGCTTCGAGTTCGCCGAAGGGGGCACCGTCTTCCTGGACGAGATCGGCGAGGTACCGCAGAGCATTCAGGTGAAGCTGCTCCGTGTTTTGCAGGATAGAACCTACGTGCGGGTCGGCGGTGAGGAAATGCGCCGCGCCGACGTGCGTGTGATCGCGGCGACCAACCGGAATCTCGAGGAGATGATTCATATGGGAAGATTCCGGGAGGATCTCTACTACCGGCTGAATGTCTTCCCGATCCGCCTGATGCCGCTGCGGGACCGGCGCGAGGACATTCCCGCGCTGGTCGAGTTTTTCCTGAAGCAGCAAGAAAGATCGCTGGAGGAAATCGCCCCCGACGCGCTCGAGCATCTTCGGGCGTACGAGTTTCCCGGAAATATCCGCGAGCTGCAAAACCTGATCGAGCGCGCGTGCATTCTTGCGGGCACCGGAAGGATCGAGCGTGTGCACTTCCCGATCGGGAAAACACGCCTCACGGCGGATCCGGCCGAGCTCCTCTCTCTGGGCTTGAGTCTCGATCAAATTGAGAAGCGCCTCATCAAGGAGGCGCTGGAGCGCGCTCAGGGCAACAAGACCAAAGCGGCGTCGCTCCTGGGGATCTCGCGCCGGGCGCTTTACTCGCGCATGGAGAGTCACGGGATTCCGATCGGGGGAGCCGAATCGGAGCCGGCGGACTGAATTCGGCCGCCCCGGCCGGAAGCTCACCGGGGATCCGCCACGTAATACCGAACCGTACGTACCGGGTACGGCGCGGGCCAATCCCGGCATGCAGCTTGTCCGGGTCCCACCCCCCGTCACCTTGGGCGGATTTGTAACCCCATCAGCCGCCGAATCTTCTCTGAATCGCTCGAAGCCGAGCCCATAAGCTCAAGCCTGGCATAGAGGTTGCGAAACTATTGGGGGATATGGTCCCCCCCGACCGTGCTTCATTCATGCCGATGAGCCGCCGGACTGTGCCCGCCGCCCGCGCGGGAGCGCTTCCTATGGCGGTCTGCTCGTTCATGGTTTTGATCATGCTCGGCGCGCCAGCGGCGGCCGCTGCCCCGCCAGCCGTGGCGGGGGACTCGATCCAGGTAGCCACCACGACGCCTCCCGCGGCGGGGACGGCGGAAAAGGGATCGGCCGTCGAAGCTCCTCATTCAGCGCCCGCGCCTTCGCCGCCCCCAAGCGCTCCGCCGGACTCCATCGTTGCCGGAACCGCTGTCAAGGATTCGGCGGGCGCGGCACCTGCCGGCGGCGGTGCCCAGGCCAAGGATGCGCCGCAGGTCGAGCACACGGATGCCGAGGCCGCCCCCCCGGGGAAAACGCCCGAAGCCGCGATCATCCCGGCGGCCGCGGGAAGCCTGCCCGAATCCGCGGCCAAGCCACCGAAGGCGAACACCAACGGGCCGGGGGTGAAGGCGCGCCCCAAGGGCGGGACACACCCCGTCGCGGTTCAGGGCCTGAAGAGCGCGCCCAAGACCCCCGCGGTCGCGAGATCCACGCCTTCCCGGCTGCCTCCGACAAACGGAGCCGCCCCGAGCGTGGTCCTTCCGCACGATGGACCTTCCGAATCGGATCGGGTCAGCGCCGAGCTGGAACGCACCGATCGATTCGTCGGTCGGGCGCAGCGCTCGTTCCTCATCTCCAAGAATGCCCGCGCCATGAAGCTGTTTACCTCGGCGATTGATTTCCAGTCGGATTCACGCGACGCCTACAAGGTGCGTCAGTACGCTCGCGCGGAGCGCCTGACCCTCGCGGCGCGGGATTTCGCGGACCGCGCTTCGCGCATGGTGGGTCCGCCACGAGAGGATCCCGACTACGTCGAGCACATCATGAGGCGCACCGACGACGCGCTGGAGCGGACGAAGGACGTGCTGAGGAATGGCGCCGGCCGCGACGCCTGGCATCGCCACGACGAGTTGAGGAGCGAGCAGAAGGAGGCATGGAAGACCTTCAAGGGCGGCGAGATCGGACTGGCCTACAAACAAACGCTTGACGTTCGTGAGGGGGTCCTCGCCCTTCTCCGGCAGCTCCAGGACCTTCCGGTTCCGCGCGAGACGGCCGAGAAGGCCATCGGCGGGGCGCAAGCGGCGCTCGAGCAGGCCAACAAGGAGCTGGGACCGAAGCCCAACGTCGAAGCTGTGCGCCTTGTCCGGCTCGCGAGCGAGTACCTCGCGAAGGCGCGCCAGTCCTTCCAGCGTGGGAGCTATCGCTCGGCGCTCCTCCAGGCGAAGGTGGTCGAGCGCCACGCGGAGCACGCGGTGGACGTCGGCCGGCCGCGGTCGAGTTAGTCGCGGCGAATCACCGCGACCGTGACGTCGTCGCCGGGTTTCCCTTCGCTCGAGAATTCACGGACAGCGCGGATCAGCGATTCGACCAGCCGCTCCGGCGCGAGCGTCCGGTTCTTCTGCAGAAACGACGCAAGGCGATCCTCGCCGAACTCCTCCCCCGAATCGTCTCTCGCTTCGGTCACGCCGTCGCTGTAAAGCACGAGGATGTCCTCGGGAGCCATGCGCATGGTGGCCGACTCGTAACTCGCGTCCGGGAACATGCCCAGCAGGAGACCTCCGACCGATAGCTTCTCCGTTTCTCCGGAAGCACGGACGAGGAAGGGGGGATTGTGCCCCGCGTTCACGTAGCAGATCTCCCCGTTCGAGCAATCGATCGCGATCAGCACGAGCGTAATGAAACGCTCTCCCCGTACGGCGTGGTGGATCGAGCGGTTGAGCCGCGTCATCACGGTCGGCAGCTCCCGCTCGGATTCGACGTGCGCGCGGACGCTCGCGTGAAGGTTGGTCATCAGGAGCGCCGCGGGCATCCCCTTGCCAGCCACGTCTCCCAGGCCGACGGTGAGCCAGGAGCCTCCGCTGTCGATGAAATCGAAATAGTCACCCCCCACGTCCGAGGAAGGGATGTTCTTCCCCGCGACGCGGTAGGGAGAACGATGGAGCGGCTCCGTCGGGAGGAGCGACTGCTGGATGTTCGCGGCTCGCTTCAGCTCCTCTTCCATCTGCTTCCTGTGCTGCAGGGCCTCGAACGATTTGGTCTCGAGAATCTTCACCGCCGCGAGGTGGCCGATGTGGGTGAGGATGAGGAGATCCGTGTGCTCGAACGGAATCGGCGCGGCGATGTTGTCGACGTAGAGGACGCCGAGGACGTCGTCCTCGTGCCAGAGCGGAACGCACATCGCCGAGTGGATCCTCTGGCGGATGACGCTCTGCTGCTCTTTGAAGCGTACGTCGCTTTGGGCGTCGCTCGTGAGAATCGCGGTGCGGTCGTCGATCGCGCGGCGGGCGATGCTCCGGCTGACGAGAATCTCCTGCCCCACGGTCCGGCCGCGCTGCTTGGTGGCCTTGGGGATCAGCTCCTGGCCGTCCTCTCCGCGCAGGACCAGCACGGTCCGATCGGAGCGAAGAACATCCGAGGTCAGGTCCACGATGAACTGAAACAGCTCGGCCATCGGCTTGTGCGCGAGGAGCGCCGGGCCCAACCGTTCCATGCCCTCGAAAAACTGGGCCATGCGCTGCGGTGACGCGCCGGTCGCCGCGATCGCCTTGATGTTCGTGCCGGTTTGGGAGGCGCCCACGAGATCCGCGAGAGGCACGGCCTGAACCAGGCCCGGCGCCTTCGTGTCGGCCACGCGCGCGGAGGTCCCCGGATCCGGCTCGGGGGCGAACTGGATCTGGCACGGGCCGATCTCGATCCGGTCCCCCGGATTCAGCCGCGATAGCCCCTGGATCAGGCTCCCGTTCACCTTCGTCCCGTTTTTGCTCTTCAGATCCTGGATCCAGTAGTCTCCCTCCCGGAGGACGATCTCCGCGTGCCTCCGGGAAACCGCGGAATCGTTGACGACGATTCTGTTCTCGGGTGCGCGGCCGAGCGGGAAGGGGCCTTCCCCCTGGATGCGGACGAGCTCATGCTCGCGGCCCGGGACGCGGATCACAAGGGATGGGCCGGATTGGCTCATGATCGGGTGGCTCGAAAGACGAGGCGCATGGCCCGTCCCGAGCTCCTAGTCCGCTCTGGACGCCGGCGTAGGAAGCGCGGAAACAGCGTCCGGAGCGGCCGAGGATGAAGGCATCTGCGCCCGCGGGCCGCCGGTTCCTTCCCCGCCGGCCCGCCGCATCTGCGCGACCGCTTCGTTCACGGGCACTCGGGTGAAAACCCCGAATTTGCGTTCTACCCCTGTCCCCGAGGTCTCGCCGAGCAGGGTAAAGTGACGAAGCCCCGTGTTGCGACAAATGAGGTCGATCTCCTCGGAGGCGCGCGACCCGCTTTCCCAAATCAGGGCATGTCCGACGAGGGCCTCCAGCTGCTCGACGAGAGTGCGGGCGGGGCCCTGGAGATCGGGCGAAGGTTTCGGGGGAAGGAAGTGCCAGAAGACGGTCAGCCCGAGAACCACGTCGAATCGGCGCGTCCTGGGGTAGGACTCGAACGGTCCCTGCCACAACTCGACATCGAGCCCATACATCTGCCTCAAGCTCGCTGCGACCTCGAAATGCTGCGCGTCGCTTTCGACTCCGACCGCGTCGAAGCCCTGCCGAGCCAGGTGAAAGGAGTAGTAGCCGATGTTGCAGCCGACATCCAAGACCGAGGGTCGGCCGCGGATCGGGCCCAGGAATCCTCGAATGAGGTCGAGGCGATCGGTCCCTTTGCGGCTGGACTTCCGGCGGCGGAACAGCTCGTGATCGATCGGAGTGTAGAACGACTTGCGCTTCTGCCGCGCCACGGCGCGCATCAGCGGCTCCGTTGGGCGGGCGGACCAGCGTGAGGCGGCGTCGGGACGCAACCCCGCGCGGATCCAGCTCTTTCCCTGAACTTTGTACACGCAGCAGCGCAGGTGTCCGTCCTCGAGGATGAGCCGGTCGCGGTCGTACCATCCGACCGTCGGGGGCGGCTGCATCCAACCCCGCGCGTAGCGACGAATGCGCCGGGCCACCTCCTCCTCCCAGACACGGCGGTCCGCGGGGCCGTTTCCAGTCTGGCCGGCGCTGGTCCGCGCGTACTCCCAGTAGGCGTCGAGTCCCCCCCGGCGCTGAAGCACGGCTCGTACGGCGCTCATGTGCGGCTCGAGGTTCACGAGCGGGACTTCGGACCACGGGGCGGAAGCTGCTGGGAACGGTCCCGAGAAGATCAAGTCGAGCGGAACCTTGTACACGGTGGGCCGGATTGAATTCGCCATGCCCATTGAGTGTGGCGGTGCCGACACCGAAGTTCTACTCAAAAGAAAACGGCTTCTCCAAGCGGGCGGAGAATCGCTAGGCTGTCGAAGGGAGCCGCTTCCCGCGGCTCCGGCCGCTTGCGATCGGCGTAGCGATGTGGTATTCTCGTAAGCTAGGTAGGCGCTTGATCTTACTCCAGTTAACCACACGTACGAGGCAATCCAGTGAAGGACCTCCAACCCTCCAGCATTCGTAACATCGCGCTCGTCTCTCCCCACGGAGCAGGGAAGACCTCCCTGGCCGAATCACTCCTCTTTCGCACCAAGACGACCACCCGCCACGGAAAGGTGGAGGAAGGGACGACCGCCCTCGATACGTCTCCCGAGGAAGTCCATCGCAAGATTTCGATCAGTCTTGGCATCGCTCCGATCGAATGGCGCGAGACGAAGATCAACCTCATCGATACGCCCGGTTACGCCGACTTCGTCGGGGAGATGGTCGCCGGCCTCCGCGCCGCCGATGCCGCCGTCTTTTGCATCAAGGCGTCGGCCGGGATCGAGGCGGGGAGCGAATCGGTCTGGGACCGCGTCGAGGAGCGCCGATGCCCGGCGCTTTGCCTCGTCACGCAGATGGAACGAGAGCACGCCGGCTTCTCCAAGGCGCTCGAAAACGCCTCGCGGCGGCTGGGGAAGAGGTTCGTCGCGACCGCCTGGCCGATCGGGGAGGGGGATACGTTTCGGGGCCTTGTGGACCTCGTCTCGATGAAGGCCTACCTATTCGAGAAGGACGGATCCGCCAAGGAGGCCCCGATCCCGCCTGAAATCGAGGCCGAGGCGCAAAAGGCGCGCAACGCCCTCGTCGACGCGGCCGCGGAAGCCGACGACTCCCTCCTGGAGAAGTTCCTCGGCGGCGAAGAGCTTTCCGTCGAGGAGGTGCGCCGAGGGGTCCGCGGCGGGCTGCTCAAGAAGAGCTTCGTGCCGGCGCTTCCGGTGGCGGCGTATCCGATGATGGGAATCGACCACGTGCTGGACACCTTCGCCTGGCTCATGCCCTCGCCCTTGGACTGCGGGCCGGTTGCCGGGACGAAGCCGGGGACCGACGAGAAGGTCGAATGTAAGCCCGAGCCGGGCGCGCATCTCGCGGCGCTCATCTTCAAGACGAGCAGCGAGACTCACGCGGGGGATCTCTCGATGATCCGGGTGCTCGCGGGAACGCTCTCGCCCGGCAAGGAAGTCTGGAACGCGAGCGCGCAACGCGCGGAGAAGATCGGCCAGCTCTTTTTCGTGCTCGGCAAAGAGCGAAAGGACGCCGGGCAGATCATCGCCGGCGACATCGGCGCGGCCGTCAAGCTCCGCGAGAGCCACACCGGACAGACGCTCTGCGACAAGAGCGCGACCATACTGCTCCCGCCGATTCCTTTCCCGCATCACGAGCTGGAGGTGGCGATCTTCGTGAAGAACAAGGCGGACGAGGAGAAAATGGGATCCGGCCTGCACAAGCTTCGCGAGGAGGACCCGACGCTGCACGTCCACGTCGATTCCTCGCTTCACCAGACTCTCCTTCAGGGCACCGGCGATTTGCAGGTCGATGTGGTCGTCGAAAAGCTCCAGCGCCGGTTCGGTGTCCACGTCGACCTCATGAAGCCGCGCATCCCCTACCGGGAAACGATCCGGAGGTCGGTGAGCAAGCAAGGTCGCCATAAGAAACAGACCGGCGGCCGGGGGCAATTCGGCGACGTCCACGTGCGGCTCGAGCCGTTGAAGCCGGGCTCGGGTTTCGAATTCGTCGACGAGGTCGTCGGGGGCGCCGTGCCGAGAAACTACATCCCCGCCGTGGAGAAGGGGATCGTGGAGGCGATGCAGGAGGGGGTTCTCGCGGGGTATCCGGTCGTGGACGTGCGGGCCGCCCTCTACGACGGCTCCTACCACACGGTCGATTCGTCCGAAATGGCGTTCAAGATCGCCGGGTCGCTCGCCTTCAAGGAGGGCGCGAGAGAGGCCGGCCCCGTTCTCCTCGAGCCGATCGTGGAGATCGAGGTGCACGTCCCCAAGGAGTTCGTCGGCGCCGTCACCGGGGACCTTTCCTCCAAGCGCGGGAAAATACTCGGGATGGGCGCCGACGGGCGCTACGACGTCATCCGCGCCCACGTCCCGCAGGCGGAGCTCTACAAGTACTCCACCCATCTTCGTTCCCTCACGCAAGGACGCGCTTCACACAAGACCAAGTTCTCCCATTACGAGGAGATCCCGCGCGAAATCGCGGAGAAGGTCGTCAGCCAAGCCCGTGCCGAAAAAGAGGCCATGGCGTCCGCCTGAGGCGGCCCAAGGAGCGTTCATGCGCCGCATCGCGCCCTCGCGCCCGCCCATCCAGCCTCTGCTCCTCGCCGCGATGGTCGGGTTCGCCCCCCTTGCGTCCCGCACGGCCGAGGACCCGCACGCCCGGTACGCGCCGCCCGCGGCGCGCAGCGCCCACGTCATCACCCCGGCCGCCGCCGCCCGCCTCGAGCAGAGCGAGCGCGCCGCCCTCTGGGTCTATTTCACGGACAAGGGCGAAACCGGCGCGCGCGAGTTCGCCGGGGCGGTGCGCCAGGCCGGCGCGCGCGTGACCGATCGCGCCCGTTCGCGCCGCGCCCGTGAGACGCGGGGGCGCTTCGTGCCGGACTACTATGACGTGCCGGTGTCGCCGCGCTATCTCGACGCGGTGCGATCCACCGGCGCCCTGGTCCGCCACGCCTCCCGATGGCTTAACGCCGTGAGCGTCGAGGCGGACGGGGCCGCGGCGAGGCGGATCGCGACGCTCCCCTTCGTGCGGTCGATCGAGCCGGTCGCCTATTCGAAGCGGGTCGCGCCGGTTGGCCCGGTCTTCCCGATGAAGCTTGAGCCCGCCCCGTCGATTCCCGAAAGGGGGCAGAGCTCGGGAATTCCTACCGGCCCGAAGCCCGGGCAGGCGCCCGCGCTCGATCCTCCCGCGGGGTACGGCAGCTCCATCACCCAGCTCAGCGGGATCAACGCCAAGGCGGCTCAGGATTCCGGGTATACGGCCGCGGGCGTCCTGGTCGCGATGCTCGACACCGGATTCAACAAGGCGCACAACGCGACCGTGCAGCTCAAGCGGGTCGCGGAGTACGATTTCGTCTTCCACGACGGGGAGACCGCGAACCAGGGGAACGACGTCGCCGCGGCCTGGGATCACGGCACCGGCACGTGGTCGGTGCTCGGGGGCTACTACCCGAACAACCTGATCGGCCCGGCGTACAACGCCTCCTTTCTCCTCGCGAAAACAGAGGACGTGCGGACCGAGACCCCGATCGAGGAGGACAACTGGATGGCCGCCGTCGAGTGGGCGGACAGCATCGGGGCGGATGTCATCTCATCGTCGCTCGCGTACTTCGCGTTCGACAACGCAGCCGATAACCACACCTACAGCCAGCTGGACGGCAGGACGACCACCGTCACGAAAGCGGCGGCGCTCGCCGCGCGGCGTGGGATCGTGGTGGCGAATGCGATGGCCAACTCGGGACCTTTGAACGGCTCGCTCCAGGCGCCGGCGGACGCGGACAGCATCCTCTCGACCGGCGCGGTGGACGCGAGCGACGTGATCGCGGGTTTTTCGAGCCGGGGACCGACGGCCGACGGCCGTGGGAAGCCCGAGGTTGTGGCGCAGGGGGTGAACACCACCTGGGCGGTGGCCAGCAGCACCACGCTCGTCGCGACCGCGAGCGGCACATCGCTCGCGACCCCCCTCATCGGCGGCGCGGCGGCCCAGGTCCGCGAGGCGCACCCCGAGTGGACCGTGCAGGAGATCCGGTACGCGCTCAAGGTCACCGCGGACAAGGCCGGCACGCCCGACAGCACGACCTACGGCTGGGGAAGGCCCAACGTGGTCGCCGCCATCTACAGCTCGCCCCTGGGCGGTCCCGTGTACCCCAAGCCCTTCAACCTGACCTTTCCCGTGAACAACGGGGTCGTGACGTCGCCCCCGTTCGTTTTCCGCTGGAGAGGGACGGTGGATCCTAACGGGGACGCGCTGACGTATCGGATCAAGATCTTGAAAGCACCCTCGGATTCCTCCGTCTTCGACGCGATGACGACCGACACCTCGATCACCTTCCCGGGCTACCTCGGGCCTAGCACGACCTACCGCTGGTATGTGAATGCCAACGATCCGGCGGGTCACCCCCGCGAGAGCCGTGACCGCTTCACGTTCGTCACCAGCTCGACCACCGGCGTCGAGCTCTCTCCGCCGGCGGCGGGCGTCGTTCTCTATCCCAACCGGCCGAACCCGCTCCGGTCCTCGACCATGATCCCCTTCGGCATCGCGGCCTCGTCCCAGGGCGCCGTGGCCCGCGTTACCCTGAGAATCTTCGACGCCGCCGGGCGTCTTGTGCGCACGCTGCTGGACAACGAGGCGACCGCCCTCCCGGTGGCCCGATTCGAGGCATGGGACGGGTTGGATGAGAAGGGGCGACGCGTGGGCTCGGGAATCTATTATTATCGCCTCACCGCGGCAGGGAAGGATCTCTCCCGCCGGATGGTCGTGTTGCGCTGAGCCACGGATGGTCGGTCCCCTGATTCCCTGATCGCGCCTCCGATTCGGGGGCGGTCGCGAGGTCGAGCCGTGTCGGGTCATTCGAAGTGGAGCACCATCAAGCGGAAGAAGGGCGCTACCGACGCCAAGCGCGGGAAGGTCTTCACCAAGTACATCAAGGAAATCACGGTCGCGGCGAGAGCGGGGGGCGGCGACCCGGGCAGCAACCCTCGGCTTCGGACGGCCATCGCCGGCGCCAAGTCGGTAAACATGCCCGCCGAGAACATCGACCGGGCGGTCAAGAAAGGCACCGGCGAGCTGCCCGGCGTCTCGTACGAGGAGGTCACGTACGAGGGGTACGGACCGGGCGGGATCGCGATCTTGATCGAGGCTCTGACCGACAACCGCAATCGGACGACCGGCGAGATCCGTCACATCCTCACAAAGAGCGGCGGCCGGATGGCGGAGGCCGGCAGCGTGCAGTGGATGTTCCACCAGAAGGGCGCAATCGCGATCCCGAAGTCCGCGGCCGATGAGGAGACCGTGCTCAACGTCGTGTTGGACGCAGGGGCGGAGGATGCGAGCACGGACGATCCCGACGTTTACGAGATCACCACCCCGCCCCAAGCCTTCGAGGCGGTGAAGGCGGCGCTCCAAGCGAAGAACGTCCCCGTGCAATCGGCCGAGCTGGCCAAGGTGCCCCAGACCACGATCACGCTCAGCGAGAGGGACGCCGAGCAGGCCTTGAAGCTCATGGAGGCTCTCGAGGACAATGACGACGTCCAGCGGGTCTCGTCCAATCTCGACATCACGGACGAGGTCCTCTCCCGCATCCAAGCCTAGCGCCCCCGGCGGCGCGGGCGGCCCCACGGTCCGGGGGGCCGACCCCGGGCCGGGCGCCACGCTCATCCTCGGCGTGGATCCCGGCAGCCGGGTGACCGGCTACGGTTTCATCATCCACGAGCGGGGCGTCGCCCGATGCGAGCGGTCGGGGGTCATCGCCCCGCGCGTGAGCCTCTCCTTTCCCGACCGCCTCCTCGCGATCCACGACGCCCTCGAAGCGCTTCTGGCCGACATGCACCCGACCGAGGTGGCCGTCGAGAGCGCGTTCGTGCGGAAGAGCGCCGCGGCCGCCCTTCAGATCGGGCATGTGCGCGGGGTGGTGATCGTCGCCGCGCGGAGAAGCGGCGCCGAGGTTTTCGAGTACACCGCGCCGGAGGTCAAGATGGCGGTCGTGCGCAACGGGGGCGCCCAGAAAGCGCAGGTCGCGTTCATGGTTCGCAGGCTCCTGCCGGGGCTCGTGAAGCTCAAAGAAGACGAGGCCGACGCGCTCGCCGTCGCGCTCTGCCACATGCACCGCGGCCGGGCCCGGGCGCTCGGGATCGCGGCGGGGGCTTCGTGATCGCGGCGGTCCACGGCCCCCTCGTCGCCAAGATGCCGACCGCGGCCCTCGTGCAGGTCGGCGGCGTCACGCTCAAGCTTCAGATCTCGGTTTCATGCTTCGAGACCTTGCCGGCGGCAGGGCGCGAAGTCCATCTCCTCACGTATCTCCACGTCCGCGAGGACGCGCTTCAGCTTTTTGGCTTCACGGACGAGCAGGAGCGGAGCCTCTTCGAAAGCCTCATCTCCATTTCGGGCATCGGTCCGAGGCTCGCGATCGGCATCCTGAGCGGCGCGACGGCCGCCAGGCTCCGCGAAGGGATCGAGGCGGGGGACACCGAGTTCCTCGTGACCCTCCCCGGCGTGGGAAAGAAGCTCGCCCAGAGGCTCGTCGTCGAGCTTCGCGAGAAATTCGCGCCCGGAGTCCCTGCGAAGGCGCCGATGGCCTCCGGCGCCCCCGGCGCGCTCCACGTGGGCACGGGTGGAGACGCCGCGGCGGCGCTCGTTTCGCTCGGCTTCACCCGCCTGCAGGCGCAGAGCGCGGTGAACGAGGCCCTGCAAGAGTTGGGGGCCGACGCTTCGGTCGAGGAGGTCATCCGGAAGGCTTTGCGCCAGGGTGCGCGCTGATGGGAAGCTCGCGAGGGATGCCGGGGAAATGAAAGAGCACGAGCGGATCACCGATCCGGAGCCGGTCGGCAACGAGCGCGATCTCGACCGCACGCTGAGGCCGCAATCGCTCGATGAGTTCGTCGGGCAGGAATCGCTCCGCGAGCAGCTTCGAATCGCGGTCGAGGCCGCGCGCGGACGCGGCGAGGCGCTCGATCATCTGCTCTTCCACGGCCCGCCCGGGTTGGGGAAGACCACCCTGGCCTCGATCCTCGCCCACGAGATGCGCGTTCCCATCGTCCAGACCTCCGGCCCCGTTCTCGAGCGCGCGGCCGACCTCGCGGGGCTCCTGACGAATCTCGAGGAGCGGGCGGTGCTCTTCATCGACGAGATTCACCGGATGAACCCGGTCGTCGAAGAGTACCTTTATCCCGCGATCGAGGACTTCCGTCTGGATATCATGATCGATCGGGGGCCGAGCGCCCGCTCGGTGCGCATCGACTTGAAGCGCTTCTCCCTGATCGGCGCGACCACGAGGACGGGGCTCTTGAGCGCCCCCTTGCGCGGTCGCTTCGGCATGACCGCGCGGCTCGACTACTACTCCACGGAAGAGCTGGCCCGGATCATCACGCGGTCGGCGAAGCTCCTCGGCGTGCCGGTGGATGAAGCCGGCGCGCGCGAGCTGGCCTCGCGCTCGCGCGGGACGCCGCGCGTCGGGAACCGCCTCCTCCGCCGCGTTCGCGACTTTGCCGAGACGCGCGCGCAGGGGAAGATCACGGCCAAGGTCGCGCGCGACGCCCTGGCGCTTCTCGAGGTGGACGAGCGCGGGCTGGACGATATGGACCGGCGGATGCTCGAGGCGATCGTGGTCAAGTACCAGGGCGGCCCGGTCGGCCTGTCGACGATCGCGGTCGTGGTCGGAGAAGAGCCGGACACCTTGGAGGACGTTTACGAGCCCTACCTGATCCAGGAGGGGTTCTTGAAGCGGACCGCGCGGGGGCGTGAGGCTACCGACCTCGCGTTCGTGCACCTCGGGATCGCGCCTCCCAAGCGCGCCCAGGCCGCGGATCCGGAATCACCGCAGAGCACCCTCTTCTAGAGTCCGGATTCCCCTGAACGCGCCGCACCGGCCCAAGACATCCGACTTTCACTACCACCTGCCCAAGGACCGCATCGCGCAGCACCCCACCCCCTCGCGCGATGGGTCTCGCTTGATGGGTCTCGACCGCGCGACCGGAGCGATCCGGCATCATTCGTTCCGCGAGCTGCCCTCCCTCTTGAATCGAGAGGATCTCCTCATCGTGAACGATACGCGCGTCCTTCCCGCGCGTCTCTTCGCGAAGGTGACCGGCGGCGCGGGCGCGGCGGCGCCGCGCGACCTCGAAGTCGAGGTGCTGCTCCTTCGCCAGGAGCCCGCCCACCCCTCCGAGCGCGTCTGGTCCGCCTTGGCCAGGCCGGCCAAGGCGCTCCGGCCCGGCGCCTCGCTTCAGTTCACGGATCCCTCGTATCGCGGCCGGGTTCTCGGGCTTGGGGAGCGCGGCGTGCGCCATGTCGCGTTCACGGCGGCGGACGCCGAGGCCCCCGCGTTCGAGGCCTGGCTGACGCGCGTGGGACACGTGCCGCTTCCGCCCTACATCGATCGTCCCGACGAACCGGAAGACCGGGAGCGCTACCAGACGATCTTTGCGCGCGAGCCGGGTTCGGTCGCGGCGCCCACGGCGGCGCTCCATTTCACCGACGAGACCCTGGTCGCGCTGCGGGAGCGCGGGGTCGAGATCGCCTTCGTCACCCTGCACGTCGGCTCGGGGACATTCCGGCCGGTCGCTGCGGAGCATCCCGAGGGGCATGCGCTTGATCCCGAGCCCTACCGCATTCCGCCGGAGACCGTCGCCGCCCTTCGAAAGAGTCGCGCGCTCGGCGGACGCGTGGTCGCGGTCGGGACGACCTGCGTGCGGGCGCTCGAGTCTTGGGCGCGGGACGGCGAGCCCGGTGAGGGGGCGTGGCGCGACACGGGGCTCTTCATCTTTCCCCCGTTCGAGTTCCGCGTCGTGAGCGGCATGGTCACGAACTTCCATCTGCCGCGCTCGAGCCTCCTCATGCTCGTCTGTGCCCTCGCCGGGCTCGACCGGGTCCTCCACGCCTACGAGGTCGCGATCGCGGAGGGGTACCGCTTCTATTCCTACGGCGATGCAATGTTCGTGATCTAGCGGGTGGTTTCGTTCTGCACGGTCGCTCGCATTTCGCTCAAGTTTCTGCCGGACCTGCCGATCAAGCGGGGGCTGTCCCCGCCCTACCTCAGCTTCCTGAACCCATTCTGATTTAGCATCTTACGATGTTTGCCGTGGCTCTGTGCGCGGCCGGCACGGGCGTTGCCTTTTGCCTGCGTGAGAGCGCGTCTCGCCGCCGAGGCATCGAGGCTCGGGGTCCGGACGCGCGGGGATGTTTCGGGGGAGGACGAGGACAAGGAGGGGCCCATGTCTCGCACCAAGCCACGCCGCAAGCAGTCGGACCGAAACCGGAGAGAGGCACCCGCGCTCCGTGACGCGCGGGTCATGGAAGAGATCAAGAACCGGCGCTACCTCGCCTTCGTTCGCGCGATCGTGAACGGGGCCTACGCCCGCGCCGCGCGATAGAACGATGTCACGCCTCCTCAGCCATGCCGAGATCGAAGCGCTCCTCGCCAGCGGCCCCATGGTGCCGGCTCCGACGGAGCGGCTCCGGATCGTGATCGAGGCCGGACGCGCCGAGATCCCGTTCGGAGCGTTGCCCTCCCTCACACCCGGCACGCTTCTGCCGCTGGATGGAGCCCCGGGCGACCCGGTCCAGGTCGTCGCGAACGGAACGACGATCGCCCATGGACACCTCGTCGCGAGCGAGGGACGCCTGTGCGTGCGCATCGAGACGCTCGCGAAGCCGGGATCCGCGGTGGAGAGGGATCCGCGATGAACGCCTACTTCGTGTACGCGATCGCGGCGTTCGCAGCCTCGGCGACGCTCCTTGGGGCGATCCGCTTCTTTGGCCGCCGCTCGGACGACGCGCGGGACGGAGAGACCTTCCCGGAGCCGCCGCGCATCGAGGTCCTGAGCCGTACGGCCGTCGGATCCGGGCGTTCCCTGGTGCTCGTCCAATTCGAGGGGCGACGCATCCTGCTCGGCCTCACCCGGGGGCAGTGGACCGCGCTCGCCGATCTGGGGCGAGCCCCCCAGAGCCAGGATCCCGCTTCGACCATCGACGCCGAGTTGAACCGAGCCCTGAAGGCGGACCGCCTACGCCGAGGACGGAGAAGCTCGTGAGGGCGGGTTCAACCCGAGCACGCGGCGCCGCCGGACGGATTCTTTGCGGTCGCCCGCCCGTCGCCGCAGATCTGGCCGCGTGGAATGGGACGCGTCAGAGCTCAATCCTCATGGATTCAGGGGCTTATCTCCACGGCACAACGCTTGCTCGATAGACCAGCCATGCCACGCGAACCAGGGGAACTCAGGCTCATGACGAGCGAAGGAACCGCGAACGGAGCGGCGAAACGCCGCGCCCGCGCACGGAGCGCGAAGAACGCGCGACCGGAAGGCAAGGCGCCCCGGACGCCGGCCGCGGCGCGCAAGCAAGCGGAGCCGCCGCCCGAATCGCGTCCCCGCCGGAAGGTGCTCGCGGTCACGAGCGGCAAAGGAGGCGTCGGCAAGACGAATATCGCGACGAACCTCGCGATCGCGCTCGCGCGGCAGGGAGTGCGCGTGCTCGTGCTGGACGGCGACTTCGGTCTTGCGAACGTCGATCTCCTTCTGGGAATCGCCCCTCAGTACGACCTTCAGGACCTGGTCCTGGGAGACCGAGCGATCGAGGACATCGTCCTGGAAGGGCCGGACGGGATCCGGATCGTTCCCGCCAGCAGCGGGGTCGAGGAGCTCGCGAACCTGGACGAATACCGAACGGAGTGCGTGCTCCGGTCGCTCGCGAACGTCGAAGAGGACGTGGACATGATCCTGATCGACGCGCCTTCCGGAATCGGCGCGCACGCCGTCTCGCTCTCTCAAGCCGCGGACCAAATCATCGTCGTGACCACGCCCGAGCCGACCGCCTTTTCGGATGCGTATGCCATGATCAAGGTGCTCTCTCAACGCCCGCTCAAGTGCACGCCCGCCCTGCTCGTGAACCAGGCGAACTCCGAGGACGAGGCGCTCGAAGTCTCCCGCCGCGTGCAATCGGTGGCGAAGCGCTTTCTCAATCTCGATATCGAGTACTGGGGCTTCGTCCTGGCCGACGAATCCGTCCCCAAGTCGGTCGTGCGCCAGGAGCCCTTTCTCTCGACCTATCCCTATTCACCCGCGTCGAGCTGCATCTACCGGCTCGCCGGCCGCGTCCTGGGGCAAACCCCGAAGAGAAAAGGGCAGCCGGTCTCCGGGCCCCAGGGGCCCGTGACCCCGGACGAAGTGCCGGAGGGGGTCTAGGCGATGCGTGAGCTGATCAAGAAATGGACCACCATCGCGGCCGCCGCGGTCACGGTGACCGTGATCGGGACGGAGTGGATGTCCGGCACGCCGTGGCCCCTCCTCACCCTGCGCGCGGGGCTCGCCCTCGGGATCATCGTCCTGGCCGGATGGGGCGCTGGCCTAGTTCTCATGCGCACGGCGCTGCGGCGCTACTACGAACAATGGCGGATGGCTCAGGCCGAATCGCGGCCGCGGTCGGAACCCTAGGCGGGAGGCTCACGATCATGTCATCCAGCTCCTCCGTGCTCCATCGACTGCAGGGCCATGCCCCGCGCTCCAAGAACCGCAAGGAGCGCAAGAAGGAAGCCGCGCTCAGCAAGTACGCGCCGCTCGTGAAGTACGTCGTGGACCGGCTCGCCCTCCATCTGCCGAAATCGGTGGAGCGGGACGATCTGATCTCGGCCGCGATCATCGGGCTCTTCGACGCGCTCGAGAAATACGATTCATCCAAGGGAACCAAGTTCGAGACCTACGCCATCTGGAGGATCCGGGGCGCGATCCTGGACGAGCTGAGGTCCCTCGACTGGGCATCGCGCTCGATACGCCGGAAGGCGCGAAACGTCGAGGAGGTGGCGCGCGACCTGGGCCAGCGCCTGGGAAGGGCCGCGACGGAGGAGGAGGTTGCGGACGCGCTCAACTTGAGCCCGACCGAGCTGTCCCGGCTCCTGGACGAGGTCCACGGCACGGCGCTTCTCTCCCTGTCGAAATCGGTGTCCGGGGACGAGGACCAGGACTACATCCAGCTCGAGGACATCGTCGACGACCCCACCCATAAGGACGCGCTGGAGGTCATGGAGACCGACGAAGCGCGGGAGGTCCTTCTCGACACCATCGACCACCTGCCCGAACAGCAGAGGCTGGTGGTCGCCCTGTACTACTACGAGGAAATGACGCTGAAAGAGATCGGAGAAGCGCTCCACATCTCCGAGTCCCGCGTCTCCCAGATCCACACACGCGCCGTGAAGACCTTGAAGGCGCGTCTCGGGCGGGTGCTCTAGTCCGATGAAGACCGCCGACCTGAAATCCATGGACCGCGTGCATCTGAAAAAGGTGACGGAGGCGATGGTCGCCCTGCCGACCCTCCCCTTGGTCGCCTCCAGGCTGCTCGAATCGATCGCGGATCCGGATGCGGCTTCCTCCGAGGAGATCGGCGCGGTCATCGCGCTGGATCCTTCGCTCACCGCGCGGACGCTTAAGCTCGCCAATTCCGACTTCTACGGATTCCCGCGGAAGGTCGGCACCGTGGACCTGGCCGTGGTCGTCCTGGGGCGGGATACGATCCGCGACCTCGTCCTGAGCGCCGCGGTGTTCCAGACGCTCGACCCGACGTGGCGAACGCTGACGGGCCTGTGGAGCCATTCGCTCGCGTGCGGCGTGGCGGCGCGCGCCCTGGCCGACCGGTGCCGCTACCGGCTCGACGGCGAGGCCTTCGCGGCCGGCGTGCTCCACGACATCGGCAAGGTCGCGCTTCGTCAGAACTACCCCGAGCGATTCGAAGCCGCGATGGCGCTCGTGAGGGACCAGGGGATTTCCATGGTGGAAGCCGAGCGCGGGGTTCTGGGCTCGGACCACGCCGAAGTGGGGGGCTGGCTGGCGGAGCGTTGGGGACTGCCCGACGATCTCGTGGAAGCCATCGCCTGCCACCATCGGCCCGAGCAGGCGCGGCTCAACCAGGAGCTGACGTCGCTCGTTCACATCGCCGACTCCCTCGCCGGGCGGACCGGAAACTCTTGGCCGCTCGAGGGGAAGAACGGTGAGATCTCGGTGTACGCCTGGGAGTGCGTTGAGCCGGGTGCTGCGGAGCGCGAGGCGCTGCTCGAAGACCTCGTCCCGTTCATCCGGCGCGCCGTGGAGCGGGAGCAGGAGCTCTTCCGCCACTTCCGCGACCCGCAGGAGGCAGAGACATGACGGTTGCCGCAACGAAACGCCGGGGGCGCACCTTCGAGATCCGCGTGCGGTTCGAGCCGGGACTCGGGGCTTCGCTCTACGCATCGCTCAAGTCGGGGGAGGTGGCGCCGCTCACCGTGACGCGCATCCTCGGTCGGGGCCGCACGCTCCTTCGCTTCCACGGATACACGCTGATGGCGAACGGCGCGCCGGACTGGAAGCCGGGGGAAACCTTCCCGGTCTATGTGAAGCATCTCGGCCCCCCGCTCGTGCTCGCGCGGGTGGGCGACCGGACTCAAGAAGGTTCGTCATCCGTGACCACGGTCGATTCGGCCGTGGTGCCCGGATACGAGGAGCGGCCGAGCTAGCCCAAGGCGCGTCGGGGCGTCCAAGGAGGGGGTTATGAAGCAGCGTAATGGAGCGGGGTCGAAGCGTCTCGTCGAGGCTACCCAGCGGTTCATCCGGTCCGAGCAGAAGCTCCTCGAGGTCCTGTTCGCCCGCCGGATCTTGCGCAAGGCCGATTGCGAGCATTTCGCGAAGGATCTCGATCTCTCCGCGTCGAAGAAGCGCTCCTCGGATGTTTTCGGGAGCGCGATCGCGATCAACAAGAAGCTGATGGCCGCTCTGTCGGGCTCGAAGGCCGGCGCGCGCGCCGCCAAGGCCACGGCGATCGACGTCCTCTACGAGATGAGCCGGGTCGTTCAGACGGTCGAGGATCCCCCGGAGGCGCTCCGGCAGATGCTTGTCCGCATGCGCGAGGGAATCGCGTTCGAGAACGCCACGCTGTTCGTCACCGACCGCGCGACGGGGAAGCTCGAGCCGGTCGCGACCGTGGGCGAGCCGATCGATCTCATCGGTCATGTCAACTTCGATCGTGGAAGGGGTTTCTCCTCGTGGGTCGCGCAGCAGCGGAAGCCGGTCCTCCTGAACGACCTTCACCGCGAAGGAGGGACGAGCGCCCCTTCGGTCCGCTCGTTCCTCTCGGTGCCGATCGTGCTCCAGGGTGAATCGATGGGAGTCATCAACCTCAGTCACTCGCGCCCCGAGGCCTTCGATGAGGAAAGCCAGAAGCTCCTGTCGCTCATGGGCCACCAGATCGCGGGCGTGGTGAATCGCGTGATCCTGCGCCGGGAAATGGAGCGCCTCCAGACGACCGACGATCTCACGTCGCTCTACAACAAGCGTCACTTCGACCTGAGCCTCGGGGCCGAGATCGAAAAGGCGAGGCGGTACGGACACACGCTTTCGGTCATGGTGCTCGACATCGACAATTTCAAAGCCTTGAACGAGCGGCACGGCCAGCCGGTCGGGAACGAAGTGCTTTCCGATTTCGGCAAACTATTGAAAAAGTTCGCCCGCACCACGGATTGCGTCGCCCGCTATTCGGGGGAGGAATTCATGATCATGCTGCCGCATACCGACGCGAAGGAAGCGAAGTGCGCGGCGGAGCGGCTCCGGTCCATCGTGGAGTCGCATTCGTTCCCCCGCCGGAAGCGGCTCACCGTGAGCGTGGGAATCGCCACGTTCCCCGTGGATGCGAACGAGCCGACCGCGCTCATCGTCCGGGCGGACCAGGCCCTCTACCAGTCGCGGCGCGGCACGCTGAAGCCGGTGCCGGCTCCGGCGTTCGATGCGGAAGCGAACACGATCAACTGAGGTCGCTGAAACGCGAGCCATGACCCAGAACCCTCCCCAGAGTGAGGGAAAGGCCGCGCCCGTTCCGGCGGACGCCCCCGCGGAGAGCCCGGCGGCGTCCCGGGTCCGGCCGCGCGAGTCTGGGCTTGCCGAGGAGCCGCGCCCGCAACCCCGAATCCTCGTGGTCGATGACGAACCCCACGTCGTCCAGATCTTCCAGGACCTCCTGGCCCAGCGGGGGTACGAGGTAGTCTCGAGCACCGACGGCGACGACGCCATCGTGAAGGTGACGGCCGGCCGCTTCGATCTCGTGCTGACCGACATCAACCTTCCCGGGGTCGACGGGCTCGAGGTGGTCCGCGCGGCCAAGGCCGCCGACAAAGATACCTGCGTCATTCTGATCACGGGATATGCCTCCACCACGACGGCGATCGATGCGCTCCGTCAGGGTGCCTACGACTACATCACGAAGCCCTTCGATCTTTGGGAGACCGCGAAGGCGATCGAGCGCGGTCTCGAGAGCCGGTTCCTCGTGATCGAAAACCGCCGCCTCGTTACGATTCTCGAGGAGGCGAACGACGAGCTTCAACGGCACGAGGAGATCCTGAGCCGCCTGGTGAAGGAAGCGACGAGACGGATTACCTCGCTCTACGAGGCCGGCAAGGAGATCAGCACGAGCCTGAACCGGCAGGCAACGCTCGCGGTCATCGTGAACCAGGTGTCGAGGCTCGCGAACGCGGAATCGAGCCTCGTCTTCCTCTACGATACCGAGGCGGGAGAATATGTCGCCGAGGCGGGCGCGGGCGCGGGCGCGGGCGTTCCCCAGGAACGCCTCAGGGATTTCCGTTTTGGGATCGGCGTCGGCCTCCACGGACAGGCGGTGCGCAACGCCTCCCCGGTGCGCTGCGCCAACGTCGGCCAGACCGTGGGCGTCGAGCCGTTCCTCTCGGAGCTCGAGGTTTCCTCCGTGCTCGTCGTTCCACTGCGCTCGAACGAGGCCGTCTTCGGCACGATCACCGCCCTCAACTGGGGCGGGCGCGCGTTCACGCCCGACGATCAGGAGGTCCTCACGATGTTCGCGAGCCAGGCGTCGATCGCGGTCACGAACGCCATCCTCTATGAGCGGACGAAGGAGCTGGACCGCATGAAGTCGGAGTTCGTGGCGGTCGTTTCGCACGAGGTGCGCACGCCGCTCACGTCGATCAAGGGGTCCCTGGAGCTTCTGGGGGACGAACGTTTCCACGTGCTCCCCCCTCCCCAACGGGAGCTTCTGAGCATCTGCCAGGCGAACGCGGAGCGGCTGATCAGCCTGATCAACGACATCCTCGACTTTTCGAAGCTCGAGTCCTCCAAGCTCTCTCTCAACTTCGAGAGCGTCGCGGTCGGCAAGATCGTGCCGGAGGCGGTGGACCATATTCGAAACCTCGCCGCGATGAAGGGAGTCGCGATCGACGTCCACGTGGAGGGCTCCGCGGGCGTGATCGAGGCAGACCCGATGCGCGTGGCGCAGGTGATCACGAATCTTCTCGGAAACGCGATCAAGTTCTCGCCCGAGAAGAGCAAGATCGAGGTCTGGGTGCGCGGGACCGAGAGCGAGGTCATTGTCGACGTGAGGGATCACGGCAAAGGAATCACCCAGCGCGACATGAGCCGGCTTTTCCAGCGCTTCGCCCAGCTCGACTCCTCCACCACTCGGAAAGCGGGCGGCACCGGACTCGGGCTTGTCATCTCGAAGGGCATCGTCGAGCAGCACGGCGGAAAGATTTGGGCCGAGTCGAGCATGGGTAAGGGCTCGACCTTCTCGTTCTCACTCCCGCGCACAAGGGAGACGAGCGCGTCCTCCGCGGAAGACTCCGCCGGGGAAGGCGCGCGCGATCTGATCGCGCCCTAGGGCGTCCCCGGGCTATTGACTTAGCCCGCCTCCCATACGACATTCCGACGCGTGAAGACCGTCCTCAGCGTCTTCGGCACGCGCCCCGAAGCCATCAAGATGGCGCCGGTCTTGAAATCCTTGGCCGGCGAACGGGATATCCGGTCCCTCACTTGTGTCACCGCCCAGCACCGCGAGATGCTCGACCAGGTGCTGAGCCTCTTCTCGATCCGTCCCGACGAAGACCTCGATTTGATGCGCGACGGGCAGTCGCTCGCCGAAATCACGACGCGGGCCTTGACCGAGCTCGAGGGCCACCTTGCGCGCGTGAAGCCCGATCTCCTCCTGGTGCAGGGAGACACCACGACCACGATGGCGGCTTCGATCGCGGCCTTCTACGCGCGCGTTCCGGTCGGACACATCGAGGCGGGTCTCCGCACGGGGAATCCCGGGTATCCTTTTCCGGAGGAGGTGAATCGGAGGATCACGTCCGTGCTCGCACGCCATCACTTCGCGCCCACCGAGCGCGCGCGGCGGAACCTCCTTGCGGAGGGGGTGGCGGACGATTGCATCGTGGTGACCGGAAACACCGTCATCGACGCGCTGCTGGACGTGGTGGGGATGAAGCCTTCGCGCGCCCCCAAGCTCCCGCTACGCGGCATTCGGATGGTCCTCGTCACGGCGCACCGACGCGAAAACTTCGGCCCTCCGCTGCTTGAGATCACGGGGGCGATTCGCGATCTCGCGGGCAGCTATCCCGACGTCGATCTCGTTTACCCGGTGCATCGGAACCCGAACGTCGATCGGCCCGTCCGGAAGGAGCTTTCCCACGTGCCCGGCGTCCACCTGATCGACCCGCTCGAGTACAAGGCATTCGCGGACCTCATGGCGGAGTCGTATCTCATTCTCACTGATTCCGGCGGCATCCAAGAGGAAGCACCGTCGCTCGGGAAGCCGGTCCTCGTTCTGCGGGATGAGACGGAGCGGCCGGAGGCGGTCGAGGCGGGCACCGTCAAGCTCGTGGGCCCACACCGGGCGGCGATCGTATCGGCAGCGAAGGAGCTGCTGGACTCGAAGGACGCGTACGCGAGCATGGCGCGCGCCGTGAATCCCTACGGGGACGGAAAAGCGTCCGGGCGTATTGTGGGGCGCATACGGGCGGCGCTCGGGCTTTATCGCTGAGCCGTGGCCAGGGCGGCCGGACCTACCGCTGAGGTCCGGCTCCCACGCCGGCGCCCATGAACCTCAGCCCCACCCACCGCAGCTGATCCAAGCCGAACTTCGCGTCCTCGGCTGCCTCTTCGTCCTGGGAGCCCACCGTCTCCTCGAACGCGGCGAGCGCGTGCTCGAATTGGCGCATGCCGGAAGCCTCGCCGAGCAGGTGGCGCCCGATCCCCCTGTAGCCATAGTAGAGGATGACGCCGAAATCGCCTCCGGGCCTGATGTAGCCGTCCGGCTTGGTGGCGGGCGCCGCGACCGCCTGGAGGGCGAGCCCGAGGGCGGCCTCGAACCCGGACAGAGCTTCCACAAGGTTTCCCAACGATAGCTGGTGCATTCCCGCCGCCCAGTAGGCCATCCCGCGGCGATCGGGCGGTTTCCCCAGCTCCTGGCGCCACACGATGCAGTCGTACGCCGCACGGAGTCCTGCCTCGAAATGGCGTCGCTCGCGGAGCGAATCATCGCCCGGCCAGCACTCGGCGAGGTCCGCGGCGAGGTTATACGAAAGCCGGTTCGCGAAATCGATGCACTCGCGGGCCTCGTCGGTGTCGGACCTCGCCCGGGCCAGCTCCGCTTGCCGGAGCCCCTCGGCGATACCCACGCGCGCGATCCGGATTACATCGTCGAGGCTCCGCTTCGCGTCGCTCCGCTCCGGGAGAGCCCGCCTCACGAGGCCGTGGAGCTTCCGCCTCTGCTCGGGATCCGCGGTCCCTTGGATGAAGGAGACGACTCTGCCCGCGCCGCCCTCTTCGAAGAGGGTGCTAAGCTGGTCGAGGGCCCGCTCGTCTTCGTCTTTCGGCGTCACTTCAGTTACAGTCCCACGCCCCGTTGATCCTCTTGGCGATCGCGCCCGTTCCGCTCCCCGCACACGGAGTAGCCTTCGTGCAGTCCGAGCAATAAATGATTGTCCCGTTTGGGCTCCCTGAGAGAACGTTACCCAGATTGGCGAACGTGCTGCCGGTGGAATGGATCGCACCTTCAACCTTGAGATTTCCAGCTCCAGTTCCGGAGCCACCGACCTCGAGGCGGTAGTAGCTGGACGGCGCTACGGCATCCCCACAACGAACACCTGGGGTACCGCTGATGCCGGTGAAAACGGCGGCGCTCAGCCCGTTCGGGCTAATGATCACCCTGGGCGTGTTCACATCGGCGATGAAGAAGTTGTTTTTATTATCCTTCTGGAACATCGGATAGGTGGTCCACGGGAAAGCATTAGATCGCCAATGTATCTGGCCTCTGGGCGCCAACGAGATAATCGGCCCCGCCCAAGTTGTCGTGTCACCCGCCGCGTACATGAGCGATTCGAGGATCGCCAGTGTGAAGCCCCCGGCGTTAAGCGAGGGCGAATAGTAGCGGACGTTCTTGAAATTAACCCAGTTGAGAAAACTCGGGTCCTGGTCCGCGCCCATGTCCATGCGTTTCTGCAGACCACTCTGTAGGGTGTCTCGTGAAGTGTACCAAGACATGTACGATGTCGGATTTCCGCCGTTGACTCCGGCGGCGGTGATCGAGCCATAGGCACGGTAACCGAGATTCGGCGGGTTCCTTGCCAGCCATGAGATTTGGGTCCGGCCGTCATTCACCTTCGGTCGCAGCCCCAGCGTCGGATCGTTTGGATTACTGGCCTTTGAAATGACTTCGAGCGTGGCGCGGCCGTCTGGTGCCGGTCCACGGGCGATCGTCCAGGCCCCCTGCGACTTCATCAGGACGACGACGCTATCGCCAGGCGTGCCGATGTCGATCCCTGAGCATCCGGCGTTGATCTGGATGATCCCCGAAGTTCCGACATAGCTAAGAGCAGAGCTGTATCCGGCCTGATCTCCAGAAAAGTAGCGGACGACGAAATCCCCGTTCTTCATGGCCCATAACGCACAACTGCCAGAGCAACCTAGAGCGCTACCAAACCAAACGCTTGCTGCCATCGGTACAATGAGAATTCGTAGTTGCATTCCTCCTCCCCTTCCAATACCGGCTTGTCCCCGGCCACCCACTCTGCCCGGGGATTTTCCATTTCGTGGTGTAACGAAGGCTCCGGTGGTGGAACCGCGTTTTCATCTGGTATGAAACGTGGAGGTGAAACGAAATCGCATCGTCGAACCGACCATCCGCAGCGCAGCGGGGGCACTCAATTGTCCTCACGAAGCAGACAATCCGTCACAAGCCCGTCAAGGCAGTTTGGGGTTAGGTGACCCGACCGTCAATCTCCAAACGGTAGCGTCGTTCGAAATCTCCTCGCCGAGGACACGCGTGACTGCTCAGACTCTGAGGGTAGTAAATCGGCTTGCGCCCCACGGGGTAGGAGTGCAAGCTTTCGCGAAGTCATGGACGATCTGCGCCGCCCCAAACCGCTTCGGACGTCACTCTCCGCCACGGACTCGCTTGTCTTCCGGGTGCTGCGCCTGCGTTTTCACCCGGAGGAGCGGATGGCAGTCGCGGAGGCGATCGCGTCCCTCTCCGGCGATGACCTCGAGGTGGCGCTCCGCAGAGCGCGCCGGCTCGAGGTGGGTCCCCTCTTCGCGAAGGAGCTTCTCGCGCTGGATGCTCCTGCCGAGGTCCACACAGCCGCGGCCGGGATCTACCGCGAAAACCTCGCGCGCAATCTATTCCTCAAGGCCGAGACCGACTCCTGGGTCTCAGCCTTGGAAGCAGCAGGGATTCCTTGCCGGGTTCTCAAAGGGGTGTACCTGTCGGAGCTGCTTTACTCGGATCTCGGGGCCAAGTCCTGCGCCGACATCGATCTTCTGGTCCGGCGTGAGGATCTCGACGGCGCGATGGACGTGGCGGCCGTCCGCGGATTCCGACTGGCGGACCCCACGTCCGGAGGTCCCGACGACACCGACGCCAAGGCGTACACGCTCGAGTCTACGGGGGACAGGCGGGTTCCATACTTCGTGGACCTCCACTGGGAGCTGGAGGTGCCGATGCTCATCTCACTCGGGCAGGAGGACTTCTGGCACGCGCCGGGTGCGCGGGCGCCCGGTGGCGCGATGTGCGATTGCGCGCCCGAGGTTCCGGCCGATCTGCTCGGAGCGTTTCTCTGCCTGCATCTTTGGCACCACAGCATGAGCCTCAAGGCGCTGGTCGACTTCGCGGCATTTGTGAGGCGGTACGACGAGGCGATGCCGGGGGTGGAGGCACGATTCAAGCGCACGCGGGCCCGGGACGGCGTCGCTCTCGCCTTGATCCTCGTCTGCCGTGTTTTCGGCGTGCGCTCCTGCGTTCTCGATCATCGCCACCCGAAACGACTTGTTCTCCCATGGCTCGAGTCCTGCGCGCATTTATCCGTGGAGGCTCGCGGGCGCTATCTGAACGTCCTCGTCTCGCCGCTTCGGTTGGAGGGCTTTCTGCTCCCATTCGCCGCCACGGCGCGGTACCTCTTCCGGTCTGGGGCGCGCGACGGCGGCTTGCGACTGCGCGCCCGCGTGACGCGGTTCGGGAGTTCTCTGTCGCGCGCGGCGTCCGGCGGACCCCTCTTTACACAGCGGAAGGTAGATCATGCCAAGCTCGTCTGAGCGCTGGAAGATCGCCCCCGAGGTGGCGCACGAATCGTTCGGGGACGCGGCAGTCGTATTGAACCTCCGCTCGGGGGTGTACTACACGCTGAACGAGGTCGCCGCCCGGGCTTGGGAGAAACTGGGGAAGCCAGTCGATCTGCCTGGGCTTACCGACGCGCTCTCGACGATGTTTCAGGTCGAGCGAAGCGTTCTCGCAGAGGATCTAGAGGCCCTGCTTACCGAGCTCGAGCGGCTTCAGCTCGTCGTGAGGGTCTGTTCGTGAGGCTGTGGCGGATCGCGCTCGCCCTCCGCGCGCTCAGGTGGGTAATCGTCGTGGAATGGCAGCGGCGGTGGCTGGGATTCGGTGACTTGGTCGCTGGAGTCGAAAGCCGGCGGCTCGGTGCTCGATCAGCAATCGCGGCCTCGACCGCGCGCTCGGCGGTGCGGCGCGTCTCCCACCTCCTACCGCTTCGTCGTTCCTGCCTGCGCGAGTCGCTCGCGTCGGTGGGGCTTCTCCGGAGCCTGGGTCATCCCGCGCGACTCGCGATCGGTGTGAAGGCCCCGGGAGATTCCCTCGACGCGCACGCCTGGGTGGAAGTGGATGGGAAAGCGGTGGGGGACGGGACGCGGGACTACCGCGTGCTCGCGCGTTCGCCGGCCTTTCCTTTCGGTGCCGCCTCGGGGGCGAGCAATCTTTCTAACGCACCCGATGCCGAGTCGAGGTTGCCCACTCCCGTGCGCACGGACAGCGTATAGGATGGGGTGAGCCTGGCTGCCCGCGCCAGAAGTTTGAAATGCTTCCGCCGCTCGGCGTGCGACAAAACCCGCCTCGTGTAGAGGTTATCCAGAAGCCTCGTCAACGCCTCCGCTGACCCCAATTGTTTGATTCGCCAGGGCTTTCCGCGGCTATGCCTCGGGTCGAGGAAGACAAACGCGTGGATGCCGGATTGCCTCGTGACGCACCTTAGGCCCATGTCGCGAACGTCTAGGAGACATTTTCCGTCGGTGGTCGGCTCCTCAAGCGCCCGCTCGTCGCGCGTTATCAGCGCGGGATCGACTCGAATGTGCGGATTGCTTCCGGGGCACCGAGCGGCTCCGCCATAGATGCGAATTGGGACGATTTCGTCGGAAATCACTTCGAGGCCCCGGCGGGCCGATGCCAACACAAGGCTCGATTTGCCTGCGCCCGGGGATCCCAGAAGCACCACCGCCGCTCCGTTTCGCGCGAGCGCCCCGCCATGGAGAACCGCGTAGCCGCGTCGCGCGAGGACTAAAGCGAGTCCCGTGTTCACCAGCCCCGCGGTCGCGTTTCGTGCACGCCGGGCAAGGTCGATCCGTAGCGAGGTCCTTGTCACCTTCAGGAGCGCGACGCTGTCTCGGTATATCGTATGCATCCTTGGCGAGCGAGCCCACCAAACCCGGAGCGATGGTCCCTCCTGCGGTAACGGAGCCAGACCGGGGGGTTTGGGCGTCGGACCTTCCCGAATGCGGATTACTACTCCTCGATGATGCTGAGCCGCCGGCGCGCGAGAGGTGCGGAGCCGGAGCCCGAACAGACGCTTCGGGAGGATCAAAGGGCTAGAGGCGGGATGCTATCGAATCAGAGGCTGGAACCGGTTGTGAGCAGGTCGTCAGGCGAAACACCGACGGCCTTCGTGCGGCTGAACACCGACCCTGCCTCTTCCACTTTTGGTTTGGAATAGGGGCGACCCTGCTGCGGGCTTGTTTCCGTCTTTGCTGTGGGTTTCTCTTTTGCCTGCAGCCCGTTACGCTGAAACAGTCTCATGATGTCGCTCCTCATTCAAAACAGCGCGGATCCATCGGTCCATTGCGACGATGCGCCACAGCGCCGGATCGACGCTGCGTCCCTGAAGCGCGTCGGCGAGCATGGGGCGCAGCCGACTCTCCTCCACGTAATCACCGAGCGATCGAACTCCATCTTTATACATCACTTCCAGCCGAGGGCCAAGATATTTTCGGAGGGTCCAGTCAAAGTAAGGACGGTAGCTTGTTTTGGGAACAGCGCTACGTAGATCGTGTGGGAGAAGATTGCCCAACGCGCGCCGCATCATGATCTTCGTATGGCCTCTGGCGAAGCGGTGGTCCAAAGGTACAGAAACGACAAACCGGACGAGCGCCGGATCAAAATACGGGTGGCGCCCCTCGATACCGAATAAGCGCTCCAAAGTCCGGGTCCCTTCCAACGCGAGACCAACCGGGGCTGCGTGAACGCGCTCAGCCTCACGTTCCTCGAAAAGCGCTCCGGGCAGGTGTACCCGAAGGCGATCCCTCAAGCCGGTGCGACGGGCGAGCTCGGGCCGAATCCATCCCGGAATTCGAGTCGGCCTCATGGGTAGGAATTTCGCGATGAGCGGTGTGATGCACTCGCGGACCAAGCGGCGCTGGCTGTGCCTGCGCGACAGCGCATACCACTCTTGGGCGAGCCTGACCCAGCGGAACCGCAGCACCAACTCGGCCAGATAGGCGCCCGAGGGAGTGAATATCCCGTCGGCGTCGTGTCCATCCAAAAGGACCCGGGCCCCCGCCTCTTGCGCCGCCGCATAGATTGCTGTTGCGGGCGCGATGTTGACGGTCACGATGGACGGCTCGCCCAATCGGGTCATGAAGGAGTCCAGGTGGGATAGAGGAGAGGTGTCCTCCACTCGCACGGGACGCCAGGGAACCCCGTGTTCTGCGGCAGTGCGCATGGCAAGGCTGGTTTCGTCGCATTGCGTTAGTTCCTCGAAAGCCAATGTGAGCGCGACGCGCGGCATGCGCGAGATTGCCCCGCTGCGGGCCAGGGACGCGGCCATACCCAGAACCCCCGAGGAATCGACGCCTCCGCTCAAGAGCATTCCTGTGGGCGACCTGTCCGCGAGCGTTGTACGTACCGCCCGGCCCAAAAGGTGACGAAAGACTTCGTCCAAGTCTTCCGCGCGGGTGCTGCCCATCCACGCGCCCGTCCAGGGGCTCCAGTAGCGTTCAACGCTGAGGCCGTCACGCCTGGCCGTGAGCACCGAAGCGGGGCTCAGGCGGAGGATGCCTTTGTGGAACGACCTACCCTCGGTGGGAATTCCTGTCGCGAGATACTCCGCGACGGCGATTTCATCGAGGCCTGGATTGGGTAGGCGTTCGACGAGCGCCGGAATCTCGCTCGCGAGGAGTAGCCGCTCGCGCGAGGCGTGGTAGTACAGCGGCCGCGCGCCGTAATGGTCGCGGTACGCGCGGAGGGTCTGGCCCTCGCGATCCCATACAGCGAAGGCGAAGCCCCCGCACCAAGTGTCGGATTTCCCGTCTGCGAGCGGCGGCGAGGTCTCGCCCGGGTAGGTGAGGGGAAGGCCGTCGAGGGGAAATACGCCATCGGGCGCCGAGGTTTCCGGCCGGAAAGTACCGGGATCGCCGGGCTCCCCTGTGCACTGGACCTTCGCCACCGATCCGTCATCCCGCAGCGTGGCTTCGAGAACTACCCCATGCGTATGCGCCATCGATGCAAGCTACCACAGATCGGGGCATTACCGCTCAGGGCGGTAAATTTCCGGCCATAGTGAGTTGACAGCGCCGAGGGGGCGTGGTAGCTATCGGCGATAGGAGTGGCTTGAGCAGTGCACGGCGCGGCCACGCGTGGGATATTGGATTTGGCAGTAGTCATACCCAGGGACGGAGTTGAAAACGACGCGCCCATCGATAACCCTGCCGCCCTCGACGCTTGTCTTATCGGCAATCGTGCTTTTCCTGGCGTGCGCCCCCCTGGCGCGCGCCCAGTCTCAAGCCGACGTCGAGAAGAAACTTCAAGACACCGGCTACAAAGAGCCCCAGGTTCGCCAGAAGATCCAGGAGTCGGGTCTCACCCCGGAACAGGTCCGCCAAAGGCTCAGGGACGCCGGATACAACCCGGCGGCCCTCGATCGTTACATGCCGGGGGGCACTGCTGGGAAGCCGACCGTGCCTGCGACATCCCAGCCCGTCCCCCCTGAAACGGCCCCGGAGCCCGAGCTCCAAGGGCCGCCCCAGCCGGAGCAGTCACCGGAGCCTCCCGCGGAGCTCACGCCTGAGAACCTCCCCGAGTTCACCAAGGAGATCCTGAGTCGTGTGCCCTCGGCCGCGCCGGTCCTGCCCTTCGGTTACGACATTTTTCACTATGCGCCTTCCACCTTCGAGCCGCTCGCGACCGGACCCGTCGATCCCGACTATCCGATCGGCCCGGGTGACGAGGTCATCGTCTCCGTCTGGGGCGATAACCAGTACACGCACGCCGCAGTCGTGAGCCGCGAGGCCACGATCTCGGTGCCCGACATCGGCCAGGTCGTCTTGAACGGCCTCACGCTCGAGCAGGCGAAGCGTCTGATCACCGATCGGCTCTCCACGGTTTACTCTGGCATTCGCGCGCGCCGTCCTTCGACCTTCGTGGACGTGACGCTCGGAAAGCTGCGGACGATCCAGGTTTTCATTCTGGGAGATGTCGCGCGACCCGGCGGCTACACGATTTCTTCGGTCTCGACAGTGCTGAACGCGCTCTATAACGCAGGCGGGCCGACGTCGCGGGGATCGATGCGCGACGTGCGAATCATCCGACACAACCAGCTCTACCGCCGGGTGGATCTCTACGGCTACATCCTCACCGGAAGCCGTGCCGAAGACGTCAGACTGCAGAGCGGCGACGTGGTGTTCGTGCCGCCGATCGGGAAGACCGTGGCGATCTTGGGAGAAGTGCACCGTCCCGCGATCTATGAAGTCAGACCCGAGGAGCGCTTTCATCAGCTCCTTGGACTTAGCGGCGGTGTGCTCACGACAGCTTTGCTGGATCGCATGCAGATCGATCGGATCATTCCGTTCTCAGAGCGCGATTCACTCCCTGGCATCGATCGCGTCGCGATCGACATGCCTTTGCGCGCGATTCTAGCCGACAGCACACGCGATCCCGAGATTCTGGACCGGGACATCATCCAGATATTTCGTATAGGTGACGTTCGGAAGAACACCGTGGCGATTTTGGGATCGGTGGTCTTTCATCCCGGCACGTTCCAGATCAAACACGGGATGCGGGTATCCGATCTGGTGCAAGCTGCCGGCGGGCTCGCGTCGGATACCTATCTCGACCGAGCCTTCTTGGTTCGCACCGCGCCCGATCTCTCGAAGGGTATCCACGCCTTCAACATCGGAAAGGCGGTGGCCAAGGATCCCGAAAACGATATCGAGCTGGAAGAGCTGGACGAGGTCTACGTCGCTTCGGTCTGGGACATTCGTGACCACCACAAAGTGCGGATCGAGGGGAGCGTCCGCAAGCCGGGGCAATATGACTATCTCGACGGGATGACGATCATGGACCTCATATTCACTTCGGGGGGTCTTAAGGAGTCCGCGTCGAAGCTCCAAGCCGAGGTCTCTAGGATCGACTCGGCGGCCATCGCCACGACCAAGGCTGCACGGATCTACCACGTGCCGATCTCCGAGGACTACGGCATCCACTCCAAGGATTCGAGCTTCGTGCTCCAGGAGAACGACGAGATTTTTGTTCGCGAAATTCCCGATTGGCAGCTCCAGCGGAACGTGACCATCAGCGGAGAGGTGAAGTACCCAGGCGTCTATTCGCTCAAAGCGAGAGATGAGCGGTTGTCGTCTTTGCTTGTGCGGGCGGGCGGCCTAAAGCCGGGAGCCTATCCACGCGCGGCTACATTCACTCGGACAACGGGGTACGCGGGAAGGCTGGCAGTGGACGTGGAGAGTGTCGCGCGGAATCACAAGCACCGGCACGACCTGGTACTCGAGGACGGCGATGTGATCGATATCCCCAAGGAGCCGAAAACCGTCAAGGTTGAGGGGGAAGTGGGCTCCCCCTCGAGCAGCGTGCTCTATGAGCCGGGCCGGTCCATCGGCCACTACGTGGATCAGGCAGGGGGTTACACCGAAAAATCAGACAAGGGTCGGGTGCGGTTCGAGCTGCCAAACGGAAGGGTGAAGAAGGCCAGGAAGTTTTGGTTCGATCCCAGTCCCGAGCCGGGTGCCGTCGTGTTCGTTCCCGCCAAGCCCACTCCCGAGAAGAAGGAGACGCTGAAGGATATCGCGACGATCGTCGGCATCCTCTCGGGTGCGGCGACCACGATCATCCTGGTGCACGAGGCCACGAAGTGAGCGAAGGCCCCACCGGGGCCGGGACCGTAGCGAGCTTGTGGGAGCGCCGGAGGCTCCTCGCGGTGACGACGTTGGGTGCGGGGGCCGCGGCCGTCGTGCTTTCGCTTCTGCTCCCCCCGCGGTATCAAGCGGTCGTAACCATCATCCCCGCCATGACCCCGGATAGGATGTCGCAGTTCGGCACCATGGTGGGCCCTAGTCTGGAAGACTTGGCGTTCCAGGCGAGCGTGAGGTCGGGTTCTTCCGTAATGTATCCGTCGATTGTCCGCAGCCGTCGGCTCCTGGAGCAGGTTCTCGCAATGCGATTTCCGACGGGACGCGACTTGCCGCCGCGAACGCTCATCGATCTGATCCAGCCGCGCGGGTCCGGGGCGATGCGTACCGAGCTGGCGGTCCGAGCCCTGCAGCGTCGCGTGGACGCGACCCTGGACCGCAGGACCGGGGTGCTCACCATTCGGGTGGACTCGCCCTTTCCCCCGGTGGCATCGGGAATCGCCAACGCCCTTTCCTCCCTTCTTCAGGACTTCGTTGTTCACTCGCTCACGTCTCAAGCGGGTGAGAACCGGAAATTCATCGAAGGTCGGCTTCAGGACGTAGCCCTGGACTTGGCTCACGCGGAGGAGGAGCTCAGGCTCTTTCGCGAGCGAAACCTCCGCATCGGTAACTCGCCTCGCCTCCTACTCGAGGAGGGCCGGTTGATCCGCGGTGTTCGCGAGCATGAGGAGATCTACATTGCTCTGAAACGCCAGTTCGAGCTGACCAAGGTGCAGGAGCAGCGCGACGTCCCGGTCCTGAACGTCCTCGACGCCGCCGCCGTTCCCGTCCTTCGCAGCGCTCCGAAGCGCGTAGCTACAGTCCTGGTGGGGCTGCTGCTCGGATTCGGGCTGGGCGCTGGGCTCGTCGTAACGGCGAATTCGGCGAGGCGATGAGATCGATCGAGCGCAGCGGCTACGCGATGACGGAGGATCTTGAATCGCCAGAGGTGGTCTCTGTGCTCGCCGAGATGGAGACCTTTCAGTCCGAGTTCGTCGCCGCAACGCGTAGCATCTGGACGCCCCGCTTCCCGTTTTCCGGGGAATGTCTGTACGGCTGGAGCCGCAGGTGGGAATACCCGTACTGCTGGCTTAACCTGCCCGCTCGGCTCCCGGCCAAGGTCCTCGACGCGGGCTCGGGTATCACGTTCTTCCCCTTCTTCCTTGAGCAGAGGGGTTTCGAGGTCCATTGCGCGGACGTGCGCAGGGGGCTGAGCCGCGCGTTCGACGCGGCGAACCAGGCACTGAAATCTCGCGTTTCCTTTCGGACCCTTTCCATAAGCCGTCTCGAACAATCGGACAACACGTTCGACGCCGTGGTTTGCGTGAGCGTTCTCGAGCATGTCTCGGACAGGCTGAAAGCGGTGCGCGAAATGGCGCGCGTGCTCCGCCCGGGCGGCCGCCTCGTCCTAACATGCGACATCAGCCTCGATCGCTGCGGGAGCATCCTTCCCGAGGATTTTGCGGTCATGCTTGAGGAGCTTCGGAGCGTGCTCCTGTCCGTCTACCCCCTGGACCTCCACCGTCCGCCTGGCCTCTTGACGACGAATATGGCACGTGCCACCGAGCCATGGCGCCTCCCCTGGCGAACCCCGACGGGTTGGCTCGCCCGTGCGATCCATCGCATTCGCTTCAGCGATGAGTTTCGATCGATCGCAGTCGTGGGCTCAGTGTGGATAAAGCCGGATCGCGTGTGACTTCAGAGGCGCTCACGGCACTGCCGAGTCCTTTTGAGGCGCTCGGCGGTCGCGTCTCCCGAAACATAGTTTGGACGCTGGCTTCGGATCTGGTGGCACGCGGAACGTCACTAGGCCTAGCGTTTTTTTGCGCGCGAACCCTCCCGGTGGCAGGATTCGGCCTGTTCGCGCTCACACAGAACGTGGCCCAGTACCTGTGGCTGTTTGGTGACGCTTTCGCGAACAGCGGCTATGCGGCGCGCGAGGTCGCACGGGCCGGTCCGGGGATGTCGGGGGTCGCGGGTCAGTTGTACGCAATACGGGCGGTCGCGGGGCTACTTCTGGCCCTGCTCGCTGTCGCCGTGGGAATCGCCCTGCCGGTCGGTGGAGGGGGCAGATTCCTCGTCCTGGCGACGTCGATCTATTTTCTCGCATATTCGACGTTTCCCGACTGGGTGGCGCGTGGGGTGCAAGACTTCAAAGCCCTGGCCCTTGCCAATCTGCTCACCTCCGGAACCATGGTGCTGCTTGTGGTAACGATGTTCCTCGGATCCCCGGGTCCCGCCTTGGCCTGCGGGATCTGGGCGGCTTCGCTCGTTCCTGGGACGGTTGTGCTTACCGTCGTCCTTTCGGTTCGGCACGGACTTCGGTTCCGGCCTCCCTGGGCGGGAACGGCGTGGCGCTTTCACGCATCGCGTTCCTTCATCTTCTCGCTCGGCGCTATCGGCGCGATGGGACTGACGCTCTTGCCCGCGCTCCTGCTCGGACTGCTGTCTACTGCCGAGCAGGTAGGGCTCTTCGCGGCGGGTTTCCGGATCGTCACTGCGCTGGTGGGCCTGGGCGCGGTGATCTGGTGGCCCGTATATCCGGCCCTGGCCTCGACGGCACAGGAGTCGAAAGAGTTTCGCTCCCTATTCGAGGGATTCCTGACCGCCATGCTCACCGTTTCTCTCCCCGCCGCGCTAGGGCTGAGCATCTTCGCGGAGGAGATTGTGCACACGGTGTTCGGATCGCGATACGTGGGCGCTGTTCCGATCCTTCGCTTGATGGCTTGGTCGGTTCCGCTTTATTTCCTGGCCACGGTCTTCGAGATCACCATCCTCGCGACTGGGGGCGAGTCGAGGCGCGTTCGTGTGTACGCCACGGGAGTGGCGGTGCTCGCGCTCGGCTCGGTGCTTCTGATCCCGGCCTGGGGCGCTATGGGTGCCGCTGCCGCCCACCTGGGAGCACTCGCCGTGGCCGTCACGGCCTTCTTTGGATCCATGAGGGGCCTGGTCCGAGCGGGGTGGCTCCGGACCACGGGTAGCAGGATCGCTCTGGGAGCGGGTGGGCTCGCCTTGCTATGGATGGTGCTCCGGCAGGCGAAGGTGGTCGGCGTCTGGGGCCTTGTTTCTCTCGGAGCGATTTTTTACGTCGTCTTCGTCGTGAGATCGGGGATCTTGCCGCTCGCGTTATTCGTTCCGGCAGCCTATCGGCGCGGCGCAGACTCCCCAGGACCCGCCTGACAGGAAGGCGAGATGACCCCGTTCGTATCCATCGTTCTCTCGGTCCGGAACGAAGGGAGGTTCCTCGCTGGGACCTTGGAGCGGGTCCTCGCCCAGGATTACCCTGCGGACAGGATGGAAATCCTGGTTGTGGACGGGGCATCGGCGGACGGTACGCCGGAGATCGTGACCCGAATGGCCGCGCATGATTCGCGACTCCGCCTATTACAAAATCCTTCGATGCACGTCGCGGAAGGTCTGAACCATGGAATCGGCGCCTCCCGTGGAGACATCGTCGTGCGGGTCGATGGCCACTGCGCGATCCCGCCGCAGTACGTGAGCACGTGCGTCCGGCTGCTGCAGCAGGGGGTTGCGGACTGCGTCGGCGGGCCGCCCCGCGCCGTCGGAACGGGATGGATGGGCACCGCCATTGCGCTGGCCATGAGCTCTCGGTTCGGGGTTGGTGGCGCTTCCTTCCGCTACACCGAACGCGCACGATACGTGGATCACGTCCCCTTCGGCGCCTATTGGCGCCGAACATTCGATCGCGTCGGTCTCTTCGACCCCGATCTGGTGCGAAATCAGGACGACGAGTTCAGTTACCGCCTCCTCCAGGCCGGCGGCCGCATCTTCGTGGACCCCGCGATCTCCGCGGAATATTGGAGCCGGTCTACCCTCGGCGGGTTGTGGTGCCAGTACTTCGGGTACGGCTACTACAAGGTCCTCGTCATCCGGAAGCGCTGTGGGAGACCATCGTCGGTACGCCAGCTGGTGCCCCCAGCGGTCATCCTGTGCCTGCTCGCGAGCGCGGTTGCGTCGGCAGCCACGGGACGCCCTGAGCTTCTCGGGGTCGTGTGGGGAGGGTACGCAGCGTTCGTGGGTGTGGGAACCATGGTCACGCTGATTCGACGGCGCCGATGGCAGGCGGTGTTCTTGCCCGTGGTTTTTGCGACGATGCATCTCGCGTACGGATCTGGATTCCTGACCTCTCTCATCGTTGGGGCCCCTGGGGGTAGGCGACGCAACCGTGCGTAAGAATGTCAGGCGGAAACATGCTCTTTTGATCGCCTACCAGTTCCCACCAGTCGGGGGAATGAGCCCAAAGATCGCGAGGAATTACGTCGCGGCATTGGCGGGGGATGGCTACGACGTCGACGTGGTCACGCCCGCCGCCTCACCGGACCATCCCGTTTATCGCATCGACCATTCGAGCCAGGGGCACGACTGCATCGAGGGGGTAACTCTGCACCGAACGTACCCGGGGCCGCTCTATCGGCTGGCATGTCGAGCCGCACGGAAACCGCGGGTCGCAGCCACGCCGGCCACGCCGGCGAACGCGGATGCCGCTCGCGCGGCCTACCGCCGATTGATCCGTCCGTGGATGATTCCGGACGGGCGCGCAGACTGGCTCCCGTGGGCCATCGCGAAGGCCACGAGTCTGATCCTGAGGCGACCCTACGACCTGCTCGTGACCTATGCCTTCCCGTACACCTGCCACTTTGTGGGCTTCGCCCTCCGACCATGGATTCGAGGCCCGTGGATCCTCAACCAGGGGGACCTCTGGTCATTCTCTCCAGGCGTAAACCTGCCGCGTTGGCGGCTCGCTATCGACCGCATGTTGGAGCGTGCGGTTCTGATCCGGGGGACCAGAATCATCGTAACCAACGACGAGATGATCGCGGGCTATCGTGAGCACTTCCCGGAAGTGCCCGAGTCCCGGTTTGCGGTGATTCCGATCGGATACGACCGGCAGACCTACGAGCGGAGCGCTCCGGAGATCTCGGCCCGCTTTCGCTTCGCGTACACGGGTGCCTTACCCGTCTACGGACGAGGCCTGTACACGTTTCTGGAGGGCCTTGCCCGCGCCAGACGGGAGGAATCGATCGATGCCGAGTGCGTCATCGCGGGCACGATGCCTCAGGAGATCCGGGACTTCGCCTCAAGACTCGGTCTCGGCGATGCGGTTGAATTCCGTGGATTCCAGCCGAGCTCCGCCGTCGCGGCTCTTCAGCTTGGAGCCCACGTCCTCGTGATGGTCGGCATGCCCAAGGGGCTGCAGGTGCCCTCCAAGGTGTACGAGTATTTTGCCGCGAAGCGGCCGATTCTTGGGGTGCGCTGCGACGAGGCGGACATCGCCGCTCGGAGCGTGTCGCGTCACAACCGGGGGCTATCAGTGCCCGACGATGTCGGGGAGGTTGAGCGTGCCATCGCCAGCCTCCACAAGATGTGGAAATCGGGATCCCTGGACCGCTCCTTCGATCTCGCGGGCGTGCCTGCCCACGACTGGGACGAGGTGGGCCGCAGGTTCTTGGCCGCCGTTCAGGAGGCAGAGCGTGCCTGGCATGCCTGAGGCAACGTTCGCGCGCGCGACGGTCGTGGGGCATCGAACGAGCGCTGGGTGAGCTGACCATGGCGCACATCATTTATCTTTACCGACACATGTCGGAGTATATCCAGATTGATCTGGACCTACTTCGCGAACGGCACTCGGTTACCGTCGTCGAGTGCGCCTCGCGCTGGCCGCACCCGCTACTACTGTTCAGGCTTGTCACGCAAGCTGACTTGGTCGTTGCATGGTTTGCCAGCTGGCACTCCTTTGTGCCTGCTGTCCTGTGTCGGCAGCTAGGGAAGCCCTTTGTGGTCTGCACCGGTGGCTACGACACTGCGCGCCTGCCCGGGATCGATTACGGGCACCAGCGGGGCGGTTTCAGGCGTTTTGTGGCGCTGATCACCATGCGGCTCGCGGACCGGCTGATCGTAGCTTCGGAGGCGAGCCGCCTGGAAGTGCTGGGGCTAGGACTGCCTGCTCCAAAGCTCATGCTCGGCGGCCATGGTCTTGACCCCGCGCGCTATCCTGTCTCTGCGCTCCCACGGGAGAATTTGGTCGTCACCGTTTGCGGCGTCAATCGAAGCAACCTCAGGCGCAAGGGGCTGGAAGCTTTCGTGCGCACTGCAGCGTACTGTCCGGATCAGCGGTTCGTGGTGGTGGGCGCGTGGATGGATGACACCATCGTTCGCCTGCGCGCCATGGCCCAGCCAAACGTCCGCTTCACCGGATGGGTTTCACACAATGAAAAGGTGGCGTGGCTCTCTCGCGCGAGCGTGATCATGCAGCCATCGCTCCACGAAGCGTTTGGACTATCGGTCGCGGAGGGGATGCTGTGCGGTGCCGTGCCTGTGGTCACGGCAAATGGTGCCCTCCCTGAGTTGGTGGGCGACTGTGGCGTCCTCGTCAGATCGCAGGATCCGAGAGACCTTGCCGAGGGAGTGGGTCGGGCGCTCGCCCTCGGACCCGCTGCCGGTGCGCGAGCGCGAACGCGGGTGCTCGAACGGTTCAATCTCGATCGCCGACGCCGGACACTCGAATCGGTGATCTCTGGTGAACTCGGCGATCCCCGGGGCTCGGCCTTACAGCAGTAATCCGCATCGTCAGGGCGACCGCCCGGCCGCCTGTGTTCGCAGCGCCGGGCGCGCCGCCGCGCTGTCCCCGTACAGGGAGGTGGCCAGGACAGGGATGCAGTGGAGCTCCGACCGGCGCGGGTGGCTCTCCCAAAAGTCGCGCCGCAAGAACAGGGCCCGGTCCATCGTCTGATAGGGTCCGTTGAGCAGGAATAGGTAATTCGCCTGGAACTCCGGATCGTCGACGAGCGTCCGGAGCATCTGGTTGCGGTAGGAGAGCAGTTCCCGCGCCGATCCTCCCGCTCTCAGCCTCTTCGCGGAGACGTACCCGTCGATGACGTCCGGCTTCCGGGACAGCACATAGCGCATGTCCGTCTTCGAGTCGGGCGGGCCGGCGGGATCGAATCGGCCCTCGCGGGCGATGTGGGCGTCGTTCAGCCCCAGGATGTCTATATACACGACCCGATCGATCGCGAAGGGCAGTTCCCCGGCCATGCCGGTGGCCACCACCGTGCCGGGCCGGGTGTATACCCGGAACCAGTGGATGAGGGAGGAATCGGGCCGAGTCCGAAACACGTTGGGACCGTGGGGCAGTTTAGACAGGTCGCGTCCCATCATCCCGTGTGGCGCTATCAAGAGCGCCGAATTGATCGATGCCACGGCGAGCGCCGCTGCAGCGTAGCGAACCGCCGGCTGTCGTGGGAACAGCCGTACGAGTCCCAGCCCTCCCAGGGCCGCCAGGAGAGGGGACACGTGGACCATGTGCCGCCAGTAGGGGAAGGCCGAATAGTTGTCTCCGCCCACCTTCAAAACGTAGGCGAGATACGCCACCAGTAACGCGGCGACGCCCAAGGTCCAGATGCTGAGGCGCTCCGATTCCAGCGTCCGGGCCGCTCCGACGGTCGCGGCGATTGCGAAGGCGAGCCAGAGCTGGTGGGCAATCGCCCATTCGGCCACGTAGCGCGCCCCATACAGGACATGCATTACCCCCGCGCCGCTGGCCTTGGCGTAGTAGGTGTTGGGCAGCCAGGCCTGGAACAGCTCGAGGCGAAGGACTGTGAGAAACACGGTGGCGAGCAGGGTGACGATGACCGTGATGCCGTAGGGCCGGGCGTGTCGGCCGCTCCGCCTTGCGACGATCACCCCGAGTGCTTGGGTCGCCAGTGCCACCAGGGGCCCTTCCGGTCGGAGTAGGACAAGGGCGGCGCAGGCGAGGGCGAGGAACAATGCTGAGCGGCGCGAGGCGGGGTAGGGCCACGTCAAGATGATCACGAGGCCGAATACGAACGGCAGGGCTTCCATCCCCGATCCTGAGTACCAGCAGACCGACAAGTTCAGGGCGAGGAAGAGGGCGGCGATGCGGCAGGCCGCGCCGTCCTCGGCAGCCAGCGGATGGTTTGCGTCCCCAGCTCGCGCGAGCCGCGCGGGAGCGGCGAGCAGGAGCGCGACAGCCGCCAGGTGAGACGCCACGCCAAACACCTTGGACAGCGCCACGGGGCCAAGGGACAGTTTCGCGCCCAGGGCGAGGAGCAACACCCAGAGAAGGCTCGTGTATCCCTCCACGCGGCCATCGCCGAGATTCCACGCGCCCAAGCCGTGCCCCTGAGCCAAGTGGGCGGCGTAACGGAATGAGATGAACGCGTCCTCCAGGGTGTTGGGGAGGAACAGGAGATCCAGCAGCAACGCGATCGAAAGGAGGGCTGCGGCGAATACCCACGCGCGACGTGGGGCATGATCCGATCCGAGAACGGCCATCCGGTTTCCCGCTTCCGCGCGTCACCAGACAAACGGTGGGGAAGTGGGCGAGCAGTGGCACGCGCTCACTCGCGTGCCGCCGTCGGCGCCAGCATCGTCGCTGGTCGCGGGGCCGTCCGCTGAGCGGCCCGCGACTGTACCATTCGGATGGCGATCCAGGCAGGCACGATGTCTGCCAGGAGCGATTCCGTGCTGGTCGCAATCGCTCCTTCCACACAAACAATCAGAGCCAAATACGCGTATCCGTAGTACACGACGCCCGCCGGGCCCCCGCCGAGCGCCATGCGATGGGCGGCCTTCATGATGGCTCCCAGCAACCAGAACCCCGCTATGATTCCGATAACGTGGAAGTTCGCGTAGAGTTCGCCTGCTAGGGAAGGCGAACAGTATGTCAAATTGGTGAAGTACACGTCGGGCATGAACTGCTGCGCGAAGACCAGGCCGTAGCTCATCGGCTTTTCCGGCCACCACGCACGCGGGATGAAGAACACGAAGAGGTCGGTCAGAGTCCCGCCGAGCTGGAACGGCACCTCGCGTCCCGCCCGATGGAGGACGGCCACGAAGCTGTCGGCGTCATAGCCGCGGCCGAGGATGTTGCCCTGCGCGAACCAACCAGCGACGCCCGAGCCGCCGAGTCGGTCGGCAATCTGTTGGAGACCTCCGGTGCCGGACGCTCGGTACGCGTAGAAGACCGGGAACAGCGCGGCGAAAATCAGGGCCACCACGGCGAGATGGAGGACATTTAAGCGTCGGCGCAGAAAATGCACATAGAGCAGGATCGGTACGACGCCGCGGAGCAGAAGGTACTTCGAGCCGGTGAAGACATAAAGACCGAGTACCAAGGCGAGGCCGGGGATCACGACGAGCATCGGCCGCCGGGCTCCGGGTCGAGTGAACTCGTACACTGCAAGCAGGTGAAAACCGACAACCGCGAACTCCATGAGCACGATCTTCCAGTAGTTGCCCAACCCGCCTTCGGTGAATGCGAACATGAGATTCTCTGTAACAGCGCGGAAACCGCCGAAGGTGGTCGCAAAGGAGGTTGCCCCGAAAAGGCCGATCAAAAACCAGGCGAGCGCCACGGCTCTCACGCGGCGGGCAGGCCAGGGGGCCCACGATTGTACAGCCCGGCCCAGCCGGCGACCCCAGCGGTCGCCTAGGCCCGAAGAATAGCCGAGGTGGAGTAGGACTAGGCCGAGGGCCGAGTAGAAGAAGTTCCAACCCACAAGGCTCTGGAAGTAGCTCGACTTGGGGTCCTGCAGCACAGGCAAGTAGATACTACTCTGGAAGGTCAGGATCGCGATCCCGCGGACACCCATCGTGAGAGTGAAATAGAGAACAAAAGGGTAGATCGCTTCGCCCGGGTCGATGCCGCGCCGGAGCCGAAGAGCCAGAGGTACGGTCACCGCCGCGACGAAGCACGAGATGGACAAACCGAGGAATGCCGGGGTCGAGATCAGCGAAGCGATGAGGGTCGCGGCGGCGAGCGCGAAGACGGCGATAATGCCGGCCTGCTTCAACCCAAGGTCACGCATGTGTGCCATCCACCACTCTCAGAAACGCCCAATTTCATTTGACCTGCCGTTGCTCGGTGGCATAGAAAGAAGCCCGGGGGCTCATTGAGCTAAGGTACCATGCGCTCTATCGGATCCACAGCATCGACGGATCGGCAAAGCCAGGTGGGAGGGACCCCACGACGAAGACCCCAGGGGAAGGCAGCGCACCGGTTCGCCGCGAGTTCCTCGTCTTCGGCCGCCCCTTCGTCGCCGAGGAAGAGATCCGCGAGGTAGTCGACACCCTCCGCTCCGGATGGATCGGGTTCGGCCCGAAAACGCTCCGGTTCGAGGCAGACTTCGCGAGCTACGTGCATGCCTCCCACGCGGTCGCGGTCAATTCCTGCACGGCGGCCCTCCATTTGGCTCTACTCGCCGCCGGTGTGGGGCCGGGCGACGAGGTCATCACGACCCCGCTCACGTTTGCGGCCACTGCGAACGTGATCACCCACGCGGGGGCCAGGCCGGTCTTCGTCGACGTGGATCGCGCGACGCAAAACCTTCGACCGGACCTTGTCGAGGCCGCCCTGACCCCTCGCACCAAGGCGATCCTGCCGGTCCACATGGCGGGGTGGCCGTGCGACCTGGAATCCATTTCTCGCATCGCGGAACGGAACGGAATTCCCGTCATCGAGGACGCGGCGCACGCCATCGAGGCGTGGTACAAGGGGCGAAAGGTCGGCGCGATCTCCGCGATGACGGCGTTCAGCTTTTATGCGACCAAGAGCCTGACCACGGCGGAAGGCGGGATGCTCACCACCGAAGACGGCGCACTCGCGAATCGGATCCGCACGCTCCGCCTGCACGGACTGGACAGGGACGCGTGGAAACGTTACTCGCAGGGAGGCTTTCTCCCGTACGAGACCGTCGAGCCGGGGTACAAATACAACATGACCGATGTTCAAGCCTCGATGGGCATTCACCAGCTCGCGAGGATCGAGAACAGCCTAACGAAGCGAGAGCGCCTGTGGTGTCTGCTCGACCAGGGCCTCAGGGATCTGGAAGAGCTGAGGATTCCAGCGTTCCCCCAGGAAGCGGGAAGCCGGCATGCACGCCATCTTTACACGATCCACCTCGAGCTCGAGCGGCTCGAAATCGATCGCGACGAGTTCATCCGCGCTCTCGCGGCGGAAAACATCGGGGCTGGGGTCCACTTCATACCGATCCACCTTCATGCCTATTACCGGGACGCGTACGGATACCGCCGAGGTGACTATCCCTGTGCCGAATGGATCGGCGACCGCACGGTCTCGCTGCCGCTTTCGGCGGGGATGTCGGAGGAGGACGTGGCGGACGTTGTGGCGGCCGTGCACAAGGTCGCGGTCCGGCACCGGAGAAAACCTGTATTTCAGGCAGCCGGGGAGGCTGCCATTTAGTCCACACACTGGGGGAAACGCGATGGATCATCAACCGACTCTAATCGAGGCGGTGGTGGATGAGGCGGCGCTTGCGCCTGACGCCGTCCGCGGTGGTTGGTCGTGGATCGGACTGGGCATCCGAGATGTCACCGAACGGAGCCTCGCCGCGGCCGCATTAGTCCTGCTTTCACCGATCCTTCTCGCGATCGCAATAGCAATACGGCTCGACTCCCCCGGTCCCGCGCTATTTAAGCAAGTTCGCATTGGTCTCAAAGGAAGGCCCTTCACGTTCATCAAGTTTCGGGGAATGTATATCGATGCCCTCGCTCGATTCCCGGAGCTGTACTCATATCGGTATACGCAGTCCGAGATCGATAACCTGCACTTTCACTCGGAGACGGATCCGCGGGTCACGCGCGTCGGGCGGTTCATCCGTAGCACGAGCCTGGATGAGCTGCCTAACTTCATAAACGTGGTTTGGGGGGATATGAGCCTTGTGGGTCCAAGGCCGGAGATCCCAGAGATGATCCCGTACTACGGAACCGCAGCCGGCGAGATTCTCAGCGTCAAGCCCGGCGTGACCTCGATGGCAAAAGTCATCGGCCGCGACCACCTCAATTTCATGGAGACCCTGGCACTAGACTTGGAATACGTGCGAAATCGCGGCTGGGCGAAGGACTTCCGGATCCTTTGTTCTACTCTGGTTCTGGTAGTGACCGGCAGGAGCGTCGGCCTATAGGCGTCTTCCATAGCTAGAAGCGAAGAGAAAGCTCGGTCGACCCAAGGAAACGAGCAACATGAAGCCCGGGCACGTGGTCCAGATTGCGGACACTCGACCGCCCGATGCGAACCCCGGCGGAAAGGCGCCGGGAAGGATGATAGGAAACGGAAAGGTCACCCCGAAGGGTCCGCTCGACGGTTCCGGAGAGCGGGACGTTTTCCACCCTCCCGCTGTCCGGAAGCCACGGAGAACCGATGGCGCCTTCCCCTTTGCGAACTCTGGAAACGTCGAGCCCGAAGGTCCAACTCGGGTGTGGATTCCATGCGGTGGCGTCGTACATCACTTCAACGTCCGGTCCCAGGGGATAGGCGAGTGGGTATCCGTCGCTCTCGAAATTGTGGCCGTGCCATGTCGAATATGTGAAATTGTATATGCGCGTGAATTCCACGTTTGACGAGATGGCCCCGGCATGCCCCAAGGGGCGGCTGAACTGGGCGCCAAACTGATAGCCGATCTCGGTCGGACGATAGGCGGAGCTGAAGCTCAAGTCGTCGATCAGAAGCTCCGAGTACAGGCGGATGTGCTTCGCGGGAATCCAGACGGCGTCTGCCGTCCAGAGAACATTGTTCAGTTTGAGTCTCTCGACGGAGTCGCTCGAGGCGGGTGAAAAATGAGTCAGTTGCTTCTCGCGTTGTGTGAAGCCCACGACCGGGACGAAATAGAGGGGGACCTGCGAGCTTCCGTCAAAGCGCGCCAGCTCAGAGACGCCTATCGCCAGGCGCTTCCCGAGATGGGTCTCCAGCCGATGCCCGGCAAGGTAGGTTTGAGCGATCGGGTCGAGCCACGCAACGAACCACGTGAACTGGAGCCGATTGGCAAAGCGGTAGCGAAACTCGGCGAGGTCGAGCGCAAGGGACCCGTCGTAGAGGCCCAGGGTGCCCGTGACGCCCGGGCCCCAGCGAAGCCACGTATGTCCGACCCGTACCTGGTAGGGATTCGTACCGACGACGACGTAAGCTCGATCGAACCACAAGTTGAAGTCCACGTTTTCTATCACTGAGAAGCGGCGTCCGGAAATCGGATTGCCGTGAGGTCCGGGTGAATAGGTGGCCGCGTAGTACTCCGTGAAGAGGAGAACCCGATTGGCGTAGCCCCCTGCGAATGCCGCTCCGAGCCGGTAATCACGAATGACCCCGGGCGTTCGAGTGCGGTTCTCTGTGTACCCAAGGCGTATAGACGGTGATGCCTCGATCCGGGACGAGTCTGCGGCGACGCTGAGCAGCGGCCTGGAGGAGCCCGCGTAGTCCGGACCAAGCTCCCGCTCAGCCCGGATGTAAGCCGGATCGGATTCGCAATCGCAGCCGTGACTCATCAGGTCGCGCAGATACGCGCGACCTGTCCCGATCGTCCAGGGTCGGGTTTGCTGAAATGCCGCGGAGAAGGAATAGCGTGTCGCGAGCTCTTCGAAGGATCGGTAGAGCGGGCTCTCGGTGGGGATCTCTTCAAGGTTCAAGTAGGCGGGGTTCGCGGGACGAACCTCGAGGAATGAGATCGTTCCGGTGATCACGATGATAAGAATCCCTGAGCGCAGTAGGGTCCGCCCCACTCGGGCATTGTGCTTGAGGCACCAGCCTCCGACAACCCCGAAGTCCAGTGGGGCGGCCAAATTTGTGCCGGACCGGTTGACCTCGGTTCGGGACCGTGGTATAGCTCTGACGGGATTCACCTCTCGGCGATTCTTGCCATCTTGCGCGTTTAAGGGATCGATCGTTGCGCGATCAGGGAGGGAGCGTAAGACGAAGCACGAATCCAAGTTCCTTCCGCACCACTTCCACGTGGTTATCGCGATTCCCACCCTTCTCGCCCCCGAGGCGACGAAGGAGTGAGGACTGTCGAGCGATCCCCCGACGCGGTCTTGCTTTCCGAATACCTGCGGCCGGTCTATCAAGAACGCTGGAATGTCGTGGGCTTCGCGCTTGTCTGCGGAATCTTTCTCTATCTCGCTTCTTTCCTCCTGCCCCCATCGTACTCGGCAACGACGATAGCAATTCCCATTGGGAATCAGGAAAAGCTGTCCTTGCTTGGGCAGCTTGGCACGGGATTGGAGGACTTAGGGATTCAGCCCTCCTCTCGTTCCAACTCGCCTGCGATGTATCCCGAAATCGTCAGAAGCAGGCGCCTTCTTGGGCAGGTTCTGAATACGCCGTGTCCCCCCGCGGTTGATGCGCGTCAGAAACCTCTTCTCGAGGTCCTGAGCGGCCCCAGCCGTGATAGAAAATCCTGGGAGAAGGCCCTCAAAGATGTGAGGAGGATGGTTTCCGCCTCTCTCGATAAACGCACCGGGGTACTCACCATCGAGGCGCGCGCGAAGAGCCCTGAGATCGCGGCATTCATCGCCAACAAGCTGGACTCCCTGCTGCAAGAATTTACTGTCCTTGCGTTTACCTCCCAGGCGAGCGCGAATCGAGTGTTTATCGAAGGAAGGCTTCTGGATACAGAGCAATCCCTTCGAGACGCAGAGGAACGACTGCGCGGCTTCAGGGAGAAGAACTTGCGTATCGGCAATTCCCCTCAGCTACTCATGGAGGATACGAGACTGGTCCGCTTACTCCGCGCAGAGGAGGAAGTATTCATCACGTTGAAGAGACAGTATGAAGTCGCGAAGATTCAGGAACGGAAAGATTTGCCCTTCATCAGCGTTCTCGATCCGGCTGAGCCACCCGTTTCCAGGAGTTCCCCCAAACGGGGCATGATGGCAGCCGGCGGCGTTCTTATAGGGATCTTGGGCGGATCCTGGTTCGCGATGGTTCGGTCGAAGGGGCCCGGTCAACCCGAGGATCGCGTACATCGTGACTCGGCATCTCCATCTGTACCGGCCGCCCAGGTGTGAGGTGAATTTGTCCGAATCTGGAGAGCCGGGCGCCCTCGCTATTCGACCCACGAGCCCATTCGCGTGCCAGGAAGCGCGCGCAGAAGTCGCGGCTCGCCGCGGTCCAGGACTTATCGCACTTTTCACGACGGTCGCTGGCTTTGGACTCCTGGCCAACGTCCTCGGCTACCTCCGAGAGATTGCCCTCGCGGCTTCCTACGGATCGTCCGCAACCACGGATGCGTTCTTTGGGGCCGTGTTCATCCCGAACACTCTCTACACGATCATTGCATCCGGGGCCGGTGCGGCCGTCCTCGTGCCTGTGCTGGTGGAGTATCGACAGAAGGGCGATGCGGAAGCGCGTGAGTTAGCCCTCACATTGCTGAATCTTACCTCCCTCATCCTCCTGATCCTGACGCTCGCGTTGACGCTCACCTCCTCTTTCTGGATTCGATTGGTTTTCCCCGGTTTCGCGTCCGGCACAAACAGGCTCGCGGTAGACCTCGCCTGGGTCCTCAATCCGTCGGTGCTGTTCCTCAGCGTCGCCGCAATTCTCGCCGGCGTGCTGAACGCGTTTGGGCACTTCCGCGTCGTGGCGGTCGCTCCCTGTATCGGTAACGTCGTCACCGTCCTGGCGATCTGCATGTCTGCGCACTGGGGAGGAATCCAGGGTGCTGCGCTCGGGGTTGCCATTGGTGCGCTGGTACAGTTCGCGGTCATGGCCTGGATGGCGTTCTCGAGGGCAGTGCGGTACAAGATGCGCTTGAGGATTGGGCATCCGGGGGTCAAAGCATTCGCAGGGATGGCTGCGCCCACAATTGCGTACCTCGTTGTGGCTTATCTCTCTCTTACAGCCGAGCGGGTCTTCGCCTCGGGGTTCAGCCCTGGAGCGCTTTCGATGCTGAGTTATGCGATGAGGCTTTTTGTTCTCCCGGCATCTATTGTAGCCGGATCCATTGCCACGGTTCTGCACACGGAGTTCTCCGTGTTTGCCAGCCGGGGAGAGATGGATCAGCTTGGTGTGAGCTTTCGCCGCGGTGTGGATCTGGCGATCCTCGTGTTGATACCTGTTTCAATCGGCGCGCTTGTGTTCAGCCGAACGATCGTGGCCGCAGCCTATGGCTATGGAAAATTCTCGGGCGAGAATGTCGGAACAACTGCCGCGACGTTCGCGGCCTATTCGCTCGGCATCATCCCGCTCGCCCTGGCCACACTCTGTCAGCGACTCTTCTACGCGCTACGAATGCCCCGCATGCTCCTGATCATTGAGTGTGCTGCCTTCGCCGTTTACCTGATCACGGCGCCAGCGCTCGGCCGCTTGTTCAGCCTTCCCGGGCTCGCTTTGGCGCGGTCTGGCTCGTTCTTTCTCGTCGGTGGCCTCTCGCTCGCGTTTGCAGTCTCGAGCTTGGCGCCGCAATACCGGCGTGTTTGGCTGATCGCACAGTTCGGCCGGTGTGGCCTTGCGGCGGTGCCTACGACCCTGTTCTGGATCGCCCTTGCCGCAGAGACAAGCCGGATGGATCCCTCCGCGGCGGGATGGGCACGGCTGTTTGTCCTCGTCGCCGGCGGAAGTGTGGGGGCGGCGTTGTACCTCGCGGTGGCCCACGCGCTCCGTTGCCGGGAAGCCGACAATGTCATTCGGGGTGGCGTTGGGCTCATCGCCCAGGCGGCCCGTGGGATTCGCCGCGTGAAGAGTTTCGCATCATGACTCCGCCACGTGCCCTGGAATCGAACGGGTCCATTCCGCTTGTCTCGCTCTGGCCGTTGCTCTCCGGACCTCCGTCCGGTATGGGCGCCTATTTCCGGGGATTACAGGGAGATGGCAGGTATGTGCGTTTCAAGGAGTTGATCTACCGATCGCGACGAGGCGTGGCTGCACCCGCGGTGCTGAGAAGGTTGGAGCATCAGTTTTTGGCTCCAATCCGAAACGGGCGGATCCTGGACGACATCGCCGATCGACCTTGGGTTCTCGGAGGGCAGCAGTTCGTCTCGCATTTTTCGCGTAGGAGGCTCGAGACCGCAACGGTCGTCGTCTTCGACCTGATCGACATCCTCTGTCCTGAATCAAACCTGACCTCCGGACAGGTTCGGACCACCTGGAAGGCCATGGAGAATGTCCGGTCCGCTCAAACGGTCGTCACCATCAGCGAGTATTCCCGCGAGAGAATCATAGGACTCTACGACATCGATCCGGATCGGGTATCGGTGATTCCCTTCGGGGTGGACGCGGTTCGATTTCGTCCCGGCAGCGGTGACCAGAAGGCAGCCTGCCGTGAAGCGTTCGGCCTGCCGAAATCCTCGCTCGTGGTGCTCTATGTCGGCTCCGAACAGCGACGAAAGAACCTTCCCACATTGATCGCGGGACTAGCACAGTATCGCAAGAAGGATGGTGATCTTGTCTTCGTGAAGGCGGGGGAATCCCAGTCCGACCTGGGTCGGAGTCGATTTTCTTCGGCGCTCAGAGCGAATCAGATGGAGCAGGCGACGATGCTTTTGCAGGAGCTCTCAGAAGGCCAGATGGCCGACTTATATCGGGCCGCCGATATCCTCGCCTTTCCGTCCGTAGAGGAAGGATGGGGGATACCCGTCCTCGAGGCGATGGCATCGGGTGTGCCCGTCCTCTCGAGCCGCATCCCGCCGGTTGTGGAGTTTGCCGGGGACACGGTCCTCTATGTCGATGATCCATTCAGCCCGGGTGATTGGAGTTCCGGACTTGCCGAGCTGAGGACCAACGACTCCCTGCGGGCAACCTTGAGCACGGCGGGCCGACGGAGAGCACTGGATTTAACTTGGGATCGGGCGCGCGGGCGATTTGCAGCGCGCACGCAATTGGGCGCGGTCTCAGTAGGGCAAACGTGAATGTGCGGAATCTTCGGGGTTGTGGGTGAAGGGGCCGCCCGATTCGATCGGCAGCGGCTGCGCAGTTATCGGAGAGTTCAGGAAAGCCGGGGACCGGACTCGTACGGGGAGTACGAGGACGCGCTCTGCTTCCTTGGGCATAACCGACTCCGGATCATCGACCTCTCTGAACGTGCGAGTCAGCCGATGGCGGCTGCAGGAGACCAACGGCAGCTCGTGTTTAATGGCGAGATCTACAACTATCGATCGCTCCGGCGGGACCTTGAATGCCGCCACAGGTTCCATTCGCAATCGGACACCGAGGTGCTCCTCTACCTGCTTCAAGACTACGGAGTCGGTGCTCTCGATCGCATCGAGGGCATGTTCGCGTTCGCGTTTTGGAACAGGTGTGATGGATCCCTACTGATCGCCCGGGATCGTTTCGGCGAAAAGCCTCTGTATTACTGCGAGGGACCTGAGTATGTCGGCTTCGCGTCCTCCGTCGCGGCGTTGCTCCACGCCGGATTGGCGGCGCCATCCCTCAGCCCTGCCGGGTTGTTCGGCGTACCCTGGTTAGGCTGTCCTACCTTTGGTCGTACACCTGTGCGCGGGGTTCGAAGTCTGAAGCCCGCTCACTACCTAGTGGTGAAAGACGGTCGCGCCGGTCAGGAGACATCCTATTGGCAGGCATCGGAACTTTCGCCTTTCCCGCCAGATACCCGAGAAGAAGAAGTTATCTCAACAATAGATCATCTGCTCCGCGAATCGGTTCGGGACCAGCTGGTGGCCGATGTTCCCGTTGGCCTGTTCTATAGTGGCGGGCTCGATTCGAGCACCATCGCTTCGTACGTCAGGGAACACTGTCAGCGACCCCTGCATACGTACTCCTTGGTTTTTGACCACCTGGATTACGATGAGTCCGCCCTCGCCGCGGAGGGCGCCAAGTTCTTTGCCTTTGACCATACGGCGGTCAGGATCCAACACGATGATGTTCTCATGCAGCTTCCGACGTTTCTTGACGCGCTCGACATACCCCTGGCAGACGGTTTGAACACCTATCTCGTGGCGAAGGCTGCGCACGACGCATTCACAGTCTCGCTCTCCGGGGTGGGTGGGGATGAGGCCTTTTGCGGGTATTCAACATTTCGCTACGTTAAGCTCCTGGAGCAGTTGAGAGCACTCCATGGGGTTCTGCCCAGTTGGAATGGTTCCAGGAACGAGCCGATTTCAACTGCAACCTCGTGGCCAGCCCGCGTCATGAGGTACCTGGCAGGCGGCCTGACCGATCCGGCGGCACAGTACGATGTAGCGCGGGCGATCTATACCTTCGACGAGTTGGCTACTCTTTTCACTCCTGAGTTCATTCGCGGCGCCTTGGATGAGGAGTCCGCCTTACCTCTCCTACGCGATTCTCTGCCCCAAAGCGAGTACCGGTGTGGCAGAACCATGAGCCACGTAACGCGGATGGAGCTCCAACGATATCTAGGACCGCTCCTCTTACCAGCGATCGATGTCATGAGCATGCGGTTCAGCATGGAAATACGCGCGCCGTTCCTGAACCGCCAGCTTGTCGAGTATCTCGTGCGCGTCCCAGACGAGATCAAGATGCCAGATCTGAATCGGAAGAGACTGCTTCATAGGCTAATGAGGGGTCGGCTTCCTGAACACGTACTTCGCCACCGAAAGCGCGGCTTCGGCTTGCCGCTCGAGCGCTGGATTCTAGAGCCGGGACTCCGGGATATAGTCACGGAAGTAGTCGCAAGCAAGAGGGCGGCTGGGCGAGGAATTTTCCAGGAGGCGGCGCTGAAGCGGGCGCTGGTGAGTCTCGACGCCTACTCAACGGGAGAGCGCATGCATCACCAAGAGTTCATGCGCCTCTGGATTCTCTACGTGATCGAGGAATGGATCCGGCGGAATTGCGATGACTAGGCCGATCCTGCTCATCGCGCGCGACTATCCGCGAATGGTCGGTGGAATCGCGCGTTACATCGGCCGGCTTTTCTCGAGCGTGCCCCCGGAGGATCTTGTGGTCATCAGGCACCTGGAGCCGGAGATGAGCGATTCGGAAAGGGGGCAGCGCTTCCGCGTCATCCATACAGGGCGGTACTCGGCATTTCTGCGTACCGGCAAGCTGGCGATACTGCCTCTGATCGTCAGCACCGTCCGACACGTCGCCGGCGAGCGGCGTTACAGACTCATCGTGGCAGAGCAGATTCAAACGGCCATTCCCGCGCTGATCGCCGCTCGGCTTCTCGGTGCGAGGCTGATCATTTTCGCTTACGGAATGGAAATCACGACCAGCCGGTGGTGGCGCGTGAAGGGCTGGGTGTTTCGGCAGGCCGACCAGGTAGTCACGATCAGTTCCTATTCGCGAACGCTGCTTGAACGGCTTGGGGTGTCCTCAAAGCGCATTGCGACGATACCGCCATCGGTAGATGCGGAACCCTTTAGCGATGCGCTTCAGATTTCCAAGCGCCAAGCTCGGGCACGCCTCGGAATATCCGCGGATGCGCGGGTTCTGTTGAGCGTGGCCGTGCTCAAGCAGCAATACAAAGGTATTGATACGACAATACGAGCCGCCAGCTTGCTTCGAAAGCAGTACCCCGGACTTCAGTACCTGGTCATTGGGGCAGGTCCTGATCGACCTCGGCTTGAAGGAATCGCGCTTGAATTAGGACTCGACGGACTCGTGAAGTTCCTGGGGTCGGTGGACGAAGCGACGAAGGGTCTTTGTTACGCCGCCTGCGACCTCTTCGTGCTGCCCAACCGAGTAGAGTATAGCCGCGGCGGGGAGCGGAGCGAGGGGTTCGGCATTGTGTTCCTCGAAGCCGCGCTCTTCGGAAGGCCATCGATCGGGGGCCAGGGAGGGAGCCTCGACGCAGTCCTGCACGGGGAAACCGGGCTGAGTGTGTTAGGCACGTCAGTCGAAGAGGTAGCCGGCGCCGCGGCAAGGCTGCTGGACGACCCACAACTTAGGGAGCAACTCAGCGAGGCGGGAAGGCGCCGTGCGTCCTTCGACTTTTCGACAGAGAGAGCGGCTGCGAGATTTCATGAGGAGTGTATTAGGAGCTTATGCGGCTCCGGGGAATCACGTGAAGAATCGATTGCGGGAGCCTCGGGAGGCGAATGACGTATCTCGCGTTGGTAAGCCTTGCGTTCCTGGCGGCACTGTACTCCACCGGACTGAAATACGTGCTGCACAACAGGTACGCACTACTTATCCCAGACTTCGCCTTCGCTTCGATCCTCCTTCTACTCATGGCCCGGGAGCTGGTCGAGCGTCGACCGATTCGTCGTGAAAATATTCCGTTGTTCCTGGCAGTTTGTGCATATCTCGTCACGGGGCTCTTGGAAATCGGGAACCCGAACGTCCCAAGCGTGAGAGCTGGGTTAGAGGGCTTTCGCAAGACGTGTCTGTATATTTCTCCGGCCCTCGTTGGTCTCTATCTGGGCTGGAGTCCCAATACCGCAAAGCGATTCATTCACATTCTCGCCTTAGCGACCGTTCCACTGTGCCTCTACAGCGTGAAGCAATTTCTTGCCCCAACCGCATTCGACCTCCAGATTCCGGAGCAAAACACGGCTGGCGAGGCTGTATACAACGTGTTCGGTGTTTACCGAGCAACGTCACTACTTGGCAGCCCGTTCGCGCTCGGGTTCATGGGGAATGTGGCTGTAGCCCTGGGGTTCTATCTCGCGGCGACACGCACAGCCGCTCCCTGGGTGTGGGTCGTGATCTGTGGCGGCGTTGCGGCAATCGTTGCGAGCTTGACGCGCGTAAGCATTGTCGCTGGGCTTGTGCTGGCAGCTGTGGCCCCGGCGATGATCCTAAGGGCCCACGGATGGATTTTGAGGTCCGGTGCGAGCATCATCCTACTCGCTTTGGTGGGGATGTCTCTTTCAATGACTCCGGTGGCGGGACAGGTTGCGAGATCTTTGGATTTACGGTATCTGGAAGAGGACCGAGCGTATGCCAGGTTCGAGGGATACGATGCGGGGCTCACTGAGCTCGCGAGGAGCCCGCTCATGGGGTATGGTGCCGGCAGCGCGGGCGACGGTCTCGATTCCTACTTCTCAGGCTCCGTCTATCTCCCCGCATCCCACAACGTCCTTCTGAAAATCGGATTCGAGCTCGGGCTTGTCGGACTGTTGGCCTTTCTCCTATTTTGTATCTCCTGGATCCGAATTGCGATACACCGATATCAGGCCGCTGCGAGTAGATCGGAGAAGGCGCTCATCGGTCTGGCCGGTTGCCTATTCATCGTATTCATCATACAGGGCGCGTCAGGCAGCGGAATCGACAGTTTCCCCGCGAATGCGATCACGTTCTTCATCATGGGACTTGTAGCAGGAACGAAGGGGCGATGTACCGAAATCTGATACTCATTCCATTTCATGACTGGCGGAAGTGCACGCGCGAAGGATTTCGCACCCGCGATGCACATTTGATCGAGGCGTTTACACGGGGCCGTGCCTTTGAGAACGTTCTGGTCGTAAGTCGACCCATTACACGCATTGAGCTCGCCAGGCATCGGGAGGCGCGAGATCCCGGATGGAACGTAATCCTTCGGGGACCGAAGTGGCACGTCTTCCGCGATCCCCGGGGTTGCTACGTCTTCGAGTATTTCGACCCCGGGCTCGTCGGACAGGTCTTGAACGGCAGGTCCTGGTTCTACAAGGCCTATGGCTCGACGGAGATGACATTGGGCCTCTTTGAGGCTCTTGGAAGGCTGGGGATGGACCGAGCGATCGCCGTCACTATGAACGTCCGAAGCGCCAGGCTCGCCATGCAATTGGCCGCGCGGGGAATTCCGGTCGTGTTTGACGCATGGGACAATTGGCTTCGTCTCCCCCTTGCACGGAATGAGCGTGGCCATGTCAGGAGGAGTTATGCCGATTTCGCTAAGATTGCACCGCTCTGGTTCACCAACTCGGAGAACAACCGCATAGAGTTCGAACGGCAGTTTGCCGTTGGTCGGTGCACTGTGGTTCCGAATGGAGTCGATCCCCATCGATTCCGGGGTTCCTTGAGGGAACCGAAAGAGTTCGAGGCGATTCCAAGGCCACGTGCGTTCTTCGGAGGCAAGATCACACATTTGTTCGACGTCGATCTTTTCAACGACGTGGCGCGTCGGCTCGAGCAGATTCAGTTTGTCGTGGCTGGCCAAATTATTGATAGAGCGGTGTGGGGGAAGATCAAGCGGGCTCAAAACGTTCATTATCTTGGCGATATTCATTATGAAGAGTATCCAGCGTATGTCATGTCCAGCGATATTTGCATGTTGCCGTACGTACGAGACGAAAAGTCCCATGGCGGCAACAGCATCAAGCTCTATGAGTATGCAGCTGCGGGGCGGCCCACGGTCTCAACCGCGGGTAACGGAGCGAACGAGATGCTGGGATTTCTATCAGTCGCGAATTCTGCGGAAGAGTTTGCGGAGGCGATTCTGAGGTGCATCGAGCGTGGAGAACGCGTGCCGGAGCTAGCGGAGTCGGAGTTTTCGTGGGACGAACGGGCACGAACCATGACCGAACACATGGCGACGTTCCGTGCGGAGGCTGCTGCCTGCGGGGCGCTGAGCCCACCGGAAGGAGAGCCTGGGACCGGCTGGCACGTATGAAGATTGCGCTTATCGGCACGAAGGGGATGAACTGGGGGCCTCACGTTTTCGGAGGGTTTGAGACCGCGGTGACGGAGCTCGCCCCACGCCTTGCGGCGGCAGGCTGTGATGTAACGGTCTATTGCAGGCGTCACCTGTACGGGCGAGGAGTTCTCACCGAGAAGGTGAACGGTGTCCGGCTCCGTTATGTCGGGGGGATCGAGTCGAAGAACTTCGGGACCATGACGAACGGCGTGCTGAGCGTGGCCGACGCGTTGCGATCCGCAACGGACGCGATCGTTCTCTTCAACACCGGCCTGGGCTGTCTGGTCCCGTGGATTCGGGCCGCGGGGTGCCGGGCTCTCATGCACCTGGACGGCCTCGAATGGCAGCGAGGCAAGTGGGGGTGGGCCGCGCGTAGAATGTTCGAGCTTGGTGCCCACGTCAGCGCGGGCTCTGCGGATGAGCTGATTGCTGACTCACGGGAGATCCAACGCGTCTACGGGAATCGGTACGGGCGGACCGGTGTGTTCATACCGTACGGGGCACGCCTCGTCCAGGACATCAGCGACTCGCTGCTACAGCCATATGGGATCGAGGCTGGGTCGTACTATCTGCTGGTCACCAGATTCGTTCCTGAGAATAATCCCCTGTTCGTCATCGAGGAGTTCCTTCGTGCGGGTACGAGAAGATCGCTGGTCATCCTCGGCGGCAACTTTTACAGATCCGCGTATGAAGGGCAAATCCGAGGAGTAAAGGATCCCCGCGTCTGCTTCGCTGGGTTCATTGCAGACCCTGAGCTTCTCTACGCCTTCTATCGCTATTCCTACGTCTACATCCATGGCCACTCGGTGGGCGGTACGAATCCCACCATGCTGGAGGCCCTGGCGAACTCCTGTTGCATCTTGGCCCTGGACACGCCGTTCAGTCGAGAGATGCTCGGTGGGGATCGGTACGGACTCTTCTGGCAGAAGAAGGATGGGGACTTGGCCGAGAGGATATCCCGAATCGATGCGGAGCCTGCGCTGGCGGACCGCTATCGGCTCGCCGCTGTGCAACGGATTCATGGTGAATACAACTGGGACCGCGTGGCGTCTCAGTACCTCGACCTTGTCGCTGCCCTCGTGCGCGGGAAGTCTTTGCCTAAGGGGCATCCCGTGACGAATGGAAGGATCGGGGCGGGCTGCCAAGAGGAGCCGGAGATCAGCGCGGGAGCCGAGGCGATCGGCGAATGAACGTGTCTGGTAGAACTTCGAGCGTCTCAGCCTACGACGCGCCGTACTACCTCAAGCGTGAGGCAAGCCCAACGCTGCTCGCCGAGATCGCAGCGGTCGCGGATTTGCTGGACCCGGAGCCGGGTGACCAAATACTCGAAGTGGGATGCGGGGGTGGCGCCCTTCTCTCCCGCCTCATTGCTCACGGATCCTGCCATGTAGTGGGTGTGGACTGGCTCCGCACCTCCGTCAATTTGGCACGCCGACGGAACTCTCGAGCAAGGTTGCTTCAGGGCGACGCATGCGCTCTTCCGTTTCCTGACGGACGGTTTGATAAGGTAGTCGCGCAACATCTGATCGAGCACTTCGACGATACGAAACGCGTGCTCACGGAGTGGCACCGCGTCCTCAAGCCCAAAGGGGTGCTGGTGATCGTTACGCCAAATATCGACTACCCGCATCCAGAATGGTTCGAGGATCCGACGCATCGCCACATTTTCTCCGAAGCCGATCTGCGTGACCACTTGAACGGGGCTGGCTTCTCGGTGGACGAGACCAGGATTATCAACCCATATGTCGGCAGCCTCTCCTTTCAATTCGCTGCGGCTCGTTACCTCCAGTTCCTCCGGCGGCTTCCTTGGTTCGGTCACCGGGGAATGAGTCTCGTAGCCTCGGCTTCACGCATATGAGAAGCCCGCGTACGGGACGCCTCTCGAATGATTCCGCGAATTGGGATGCCCGGTGGCAGCGGGACAGACTCACCCGGGGCCTCCAGCGGAGATCCCTGTGGGATGTCCTGGATGAAGTCAAGTTCGGCTACCTGCGGCCGATCATTCCGCGATCAGGAGGTTCGGCGTTGGAAGTGGGCTGCGGCTCAGCGCGGTTGCTCGGAATGCTCGCTCGATTAGGGTGGAAGACCACCGGTATTGATTTTGCCCGGTCAGCCCTCGATCTGGCGCAAGACCGGTTCCGAGCCGAGGCGCTCGATTCGGCCTGGGTTCGCTCTGATTGCCGCAGGCTTCCGTTTGCCGATGGATCCTACGATCTCGTGACCAGCACAGGCTTGCTGGAGCACTTCGGGGACCCTACGCCTGTGGTGTCCGAGATGCTTCGTGTTCTTCGCTCCGGCGGCGTTTTCTATTCGGACATCGTTCCGCGAAAATTCTCCCTGCTTCGCGCCCTCGACAGGGGCGGAAATGGGCCAGGAAACAACGAGATTTATGAGCGCCGATTCAGCCGAAGGAGCATTGAAACGTTCGTATCCAGTTTCACGGTGCTTCGGGAGGTTCGAGTTTTCCCAGCCGGTGTATTTCCGCCGCGGCAACTCTTTTCGAAGCGGATCGCGTTTTTGCACCAAAACGAATATGGAATCAACAGAGCATTCGCGAAGGTAGGTGCCCGGCTGGATGGGTCCTGGGTGGCCGACTGGTTGGGCTTCTATTACTTCGTCTCTGCGCGGAAGGTGTGAGTCCTCGAAGCGTAGATCACAGGTCTAACAGGGAGGTTGGACAAGTGACTGGCCCCGACGCCGACCACAAGAGGCTCGCTGCAAGCAGGGTGGGGATTGCTTCCGGGCGAACCGGCTCCCGTTTCCTAGCGACGCCGGTTTACGTCGTCCGGCACGGTCAAACCGTCTCCAATCTTCATCGCCGGTACGCTGGAATGGGCGCGGAGCCCCTCACTCTGGGAGGGCGCCGCGAATCCACCCGCCTCGCCCAACAGCTTCGGGGCGTCGGGCTCGGGGCGATCTGGACGAGTAGGGTCGCCCGAGCCCGAGAGACAGCCGCGATCCTTTCGGACGCTCTGGAAATCCCATTGCGAGACGAGGGCCGCCTCGATGAGATGCTCCTCGGTCCCTGGGAGGGTATGACCGAGGACGAGATAGCGCTGCGGCACCCGCGCGAATTCCAACTCTGGAACACGCGTCCGGATCTTCTCCAACTCGCTGGACGCGAGACGCTCGCGGAGCTGGCTGCCCGCGTCGCACCACTCCTAGCCGATGCAGGTTCGCAGACAGAACCGGTTCTCCTCGTAACCCACGTCGGTGTGATCCGTGTCCTCGCGCTTGCCGTTCTCGGTATCGAGCTCGCCGCGTACAAACTCGTGGCTGTTGCAAATCTTTCCTGCATGAAGATCGACGGGGCGGCGGGCGAGGTCGTTCGAATTCCCGGTCACCAGCCGGTGCGCGGGGAACTGGGCCTAGCCTCGGATTCCGTGGGTGCCGAACTGTGAACGCGCTTGGCCCTGCCGAGGCGCGCCCATGCTGATTGCGCGCGCCCCGCTCCGAGTCTCGTTCGCCGGTGGCGGCACGGATCTGGAGGCGTATTACTCCCGCTTCGGGGGCGCGGTCGTAAGCGCCACAATTAATAAGTACTTCTACGTATTTCTGAGCCGAACGATCGATGACATGGTACAAATCACTTCTTCCGAGTTTCGTACCTTCGAACGTGTGGACGCGGAGGAAGGGGACTCCGGCGAAGGAGACCTAGCGTATCTCAAATCCATCCTGAGTGAGTTCGGGATCGCGCGGGGACTTTGCGTCTTCACCGCCAGCGAGGTTCCCCCTGGAACGGGACTCGGCAGTTCCAGTACTGTGGCGGTCGCGCTCGTCAAAGCCTTGGCCACCCTTTGCCAAAGGCGTGCGAGCAAGCAGGAAATTGCCGAACTGGCTTCCTACATCGAAATCGTCAAGGAGGGGCGGCCGATCGGGCTCCAGGATCAATTCGCGGCCTCATTCGGAGGTCTCAACTGGATCGAGTTCCGGCCGGAGGGGACCTCGGTGTCCCCCATCCAGCTGTCGCTCGAGCTCCGCGATCAGTTGGAGCGCAGCCTGATGCTCTTCTACACGGGCGCGTCTCGAAACGCCGCAACCATCCTGGATTCGCAGAAGCGTTCCTCCTCCGACCGCAGCTCATCCGTGACCAAAAGCCTTCACGGAATCAAGGGGGACGCGTTCGCGATGCGCGAGGCGCTCGAAACCGGCAGGATGCGTGAAATCGGCGAGATCCTCCACCGATCCTGGCAGCGTAAGAGGCTGCTGGCGACCGGTGTCAGCAACGACCGCCTCGATCGGCTCTATCAGACCGCGCTCGACGCGGGCGCGAGTGGGGGCAAGATCACAGGAGCGGGTGGAGGCGGCTTCCTGCTCCTCTACTGCGAACCCGAAAATCAGGGGCGCGTCACGAGTGCTCTCCGGGGTTTCGGGGTCGCGCGAATGGCGTTCCATCTCGATGACGGCGGCGCTCAGGTGCTGGTGAATTCGGTGCCGCACGTTCCGGGCCTCTCCTACCCTGAGGGAAAATGGATCGGGACTGGCGCCGCCTCCGTTTAGGAATTATCGCGACCGATGCCGTCGCGATCGTGACCGCATACACCGCAGCGGCCGCGGTGAGATTCGGCGTGCCGGGGGTACTGCGAAACCCGGTGATCTGGGAGTCGTGCATTCTTCTCGGCATCGGGGGCCTCATCGTGACGCTCGCGCTCGCGTGGCAGCAGGGCACGTATCGCAGGAGTGCGCTGACGGACGGCCACCGCGTGTATCCGCTGCTCGTGACCGCCTCGACTTACGCAACCGTCGCGATGACCGTGCTCAGCCATTTCGCAGGTAGCCAGCTGCCCGCTTCGCGGGGGTGGCTCGTCGGATCTTGGAGCGGAAGCATTCTCGCGCTGTTCCTTTCACGGTTGATCTGGCGAGGGGTCGCGCTTCAGTGGCGCAAGGGCGGAGCCCTCATCAGGCGGGTTCTCATTGCTGGGGCAAACCAGCAGGGAATCGCGGTCGCACAACAGCTTCACGCTCCACTACGCCACGGAACAGTGGTCGTCGGATTCCTGGATGACTACCAGCGTCCCGGGACGGAAGTGCTACCGGGACTCGCGGTCGTCGGTCACCCCGGTTCGGCGCGGATCAAGGCCCGCGAGCTCAGAGCGGACGAGGTCGTGATCATCATGGGCGGCCTCGCCTGGGAAAGCCAACGCCAGCTCGCGGAACTGGTCACCCGTCCCGACTCACCGCTCGAGGGGAAGATTTCCGCGACCTTCTACGACCTCCTTACCACTTCGGCAGAGCTGAGCCATGTGGCGTACGTCCCTATGCTCAGCCTGAACCGCAACCGACTCTCGGGATTCAATGCGGCAACGAAGCGATCCCTCGATCAATCGATTTCGGGAGTGATGCTCCTCCTCCTTGCCCCTCTCTTCGGGTATTGGAGGGTGAAGGCGTGGATTTGCCGCTCTCCAATGTTCGAATTTCAACCCGTCCTTGGTACGTGCGGGCGGCCGTTCCGTCTCGCCGGGCTGAATGTACGGCTCACGTGCTCGCCGGTCCTGGCGAGGCTCCCGGCTCTCTGGAACGTGTTCTGCCAGGATTTGAGTCTCGTCGGGCCTCGGCCCATCCGGATGGAAGAGCTGCCGGCGCACGAGCGATGGCGCGCGAATCTCTTCGCCGTGCGCTCAGGGCTCACGGGTCTCTGGCGGCTTCGGGACGCGGAGGATGCGGTTGAAGAGAGGGTCGCGCTGGATCTCTACTACGTCCGGAACTGCACGCTCATGCTCGATCTGCAAATCCTGGCTCAGACAGGAAGAGAGTTGATTTGGCGCTGCATGGGAAGAAGAAGCCTGCTCGCGCGCTGGAACGCGAATGACGGGCCGAAGGCTGCCGTGCTCGAGGATGGATCCCAAGCTCCAGAGGCTGCGAGCTGGGAAGATGTCTTCGAGGGCGACCCAGCCGAGGCAACGGGGGAGGGACTGCGCTGATGATGTACGACGAGGTGAAGGAGTGGCTGGCCGGTGCACGCAGAGCGATCGAGGCGGTGGATGTGGCAGCCGTGGCTCGGGCCGGTGAGGCTCTGGCCGACGTGCGGTTCCGCGGCGGGACGATATTCGCAGCCGGGAACGGAGGGAGCGCAAGCACCGCGAATCATTTCGCGTGCGACCTCCAGAAAGCGACGAGGGTCGAGGGTCGGGGCACCCGCGCGATCTCTCTCAGCGACAACGCGGCCCTGCTCACCGCCTGGGGGAACGATCTCTCGTTTGACAGCGTGTTCGCCGAACAGCTGCGCCTGATGGCGGCGCGAGGCGACGCGCTCGTCCTGTTCTCCGTCAGTGGATCGTCGCCGAATCTCATCGAGGCGCTGTCGGTGGCGAGAGAAATGAATCTCATCACCGTGGCCCTCCTGGGACGGGACGGCGGACGCGCCGCGCTCATCGTGGATCACGCCGTGATCGTTGAGAGCGATGACTATGGCTGGGTCGAATCGGCCCACTTGGTTCTGGAGCATGTCCTCACCTGCTATGTCCGGCGCGCGATGAGAGAGCGTCTCGTGACAAACGGAGCGGTGGAGGAAGTCGTCCGTTGACGGCGTCGTCTCCGGCGCGCAGTGCGCCGGTCGCCGCGTCTCCGTCGCGCGAGCGCTCGGACGACCCCTTCGCGCTGCCACCACGCTACATGGCCGCCGGCATCCGCGCCCAACTCCTCCTGAAGCGGTGCCTCGACGTTACAGGAGCGACACTGGGGCTTGCTCTTCTGAGCCCGGTGTTCGCTACGATCGCCGTTGTGGTCCGACTCAGTTCGGGGAATCCGATCCTCTACCGGTGGAAGGTCGTGGGAGTCCGGGGCCGCCCCTTCACCGGGTACAAGTTCCGCACCATGATTCCCGAAGCCGATGCGCACCGGGCAGGTTTGGAGTCGAGGAACGAGATGACATCGCCGGTGTTCAAGATCCGTCATGATCCGCGCGTGACCAGTGTCGGACGGTGGCTGCGCCGTTTCAGCCTCGACGAGCTGCCCCAGCTCTGGAGCGTTCTCAAGGGAGATATGAGCCTCGTGGGTCCGCGCCCCCCGTTGCAGGAAGAGTGGAGCCGATTCGAAGCGTGGCAACGTCGCAAGCTGTCCGTCAAACCCGGGATCACCTGCCTGTGGCAGATTTCCGGCCGATCGGACATCCGGGATTTCACCGAATGGGTCCGTCTCGACATCGACTACATCGAACGCTGGACGCTCTGGCTCGATCTGAAGATCCTGCTCGCGACGATCGGGGCGATCGTCCGCTCGAGAGGAGCCTATTAGATGTCGAGGGCGCTGGTCACCGGCGGCGCTGGATTCATCGGTTCCCATGTGGTCGACGCGCTGCTCGCGCGCGGCATCGAGGTCCGGATCCTCGATCTCCTGACGCCTCCGGTCCACAACGGCCGTGTCCCCGAGTACGTTCCCGCCGATGCGGAATTCATCCGCGCCGACGTTCGCGATCCGGAATGCATGCGGAGAGCGCTCCGAGGAGTGCAGTACGTGTTTCACATGGCGGCGTATCAGGACTACCTCCCCGATTTCAGCACGTTCTTCACGACGAACGCGGCCTCCACGGCTCTCCTCTACGAGCTGATCGTTTCCGAGTCTCGAAACGTGGACTTGGTCGTGGTCGCTTCCTCCCAGGCGGTCTACGGCGAGGGTCGGCACCGATGCGCTGGCGATGGGGACGTCTATCCCGGTCCGCGCTCTGAAGAGCAGCTAACACATGGCGAATGGGATCACGCGTGTCCGCGGTGCAGACGTCCGCTGGAGGTCGCATGGACGGACGAAACAGTGATGAACCCGCATAATCCGTACGGTCTATCCAAGCGGGATCAGGACGAAATCGCCGTGAAGCTCGGTGCGCGCTACAAGATCCCCAGCGTCGCATTCCGGTACTCGATCGTTCAAGGACCGCGGCAATCCTTCCGGAACGCGTACTCAGGGGCCCTGCGCAATTTCACCGCGCAGCTCGGCTCCGGGATTCAGCCGGTAATTTACGAGGACGGGAATCAGCTGCGGGACTACGTCGGCATCCGCGACGTCGTTCGCGCGACGCTCCTCCCCCTGGAGAGGGCAGGAATGCACGGCGGCTCCTTCAATGTCGGGGGAGATCGCTCGATTTCGGTGCTCGACCTGGCGAAGCTGGTCGGGCATGCCGCCGGCATGGACTGCGAACCGCGAATCACTGGCCTCTATCGAGTGGGGGACACGAGGCACATCCGCTCCGACATTTCCCGGCTCAAGAGCCACGGGTGGGCGCCTGCCGAGAGCCTCGCGGATGTAGTGCGGGGATATGTCGCCTGGGCCACCGCGCATCCGGAGTTTCACAACGCCGCCGCCGCGGCCCAGGAAAGGATGAGGAGCTTGGGGGTCCTGAGGGAGGCGACGACTCCCCTCAGCTCGAAGTGAACCTGAACGCTACCACCGGGCCTGTACGTCGATCGAGCCGGTGACGTGTTGGCGGTCGGCTCCTGGAGCATGCTCGGCGTTGCTTATGTCCGAGTATCCGACACGCCCCTCCAGGGACAGGCCGGCCGATGGCCGAAATGCTATCCCCGCGCTGGCGCTCCACGTGCGCTCGACGACGCCCGAAAGAGGCACGTTGTCGACCTTTCCCAAAGCGGGATCCCAAGGCTGCCCGATCGACCCCTCCCCCTTTCGAACGCGCGCTGCGTGAATCGTCGCAGTCCAGGGCACACTCCAATCCAACCGAGCTTCCGTCCACGCCTGCTCGGCATCCGGCCCGAGCACATACCCGAGTGGGCGTCCCGCGAACTCGAAGTCGTGGCCGTGCCAGACCGTGTACACGAAGTCGTAGATCCGCGTGTACTCCGCCCGGACGGACGCGATCCGGTGGCCATTCAGAGCCCGCGCCGCGTGGAGACCGGTTTGCCATCCGATCTGCTTGGGCTTGAACGTCGACGCTATCGAGTAATCGTCGAGTAGGAACTCACCGTACCAGCGGAAACCGCGCGTCACGCTCCAGCTGAAGTCAACCGACGCCATGACGTTGTTCTTCTTGAATTTGTTCGTCGTATCCGTGGCTGCCGTGAACGCGTCCACGCGCTTTTCGATGAAGGTGTATGGGAAGGCGGGGATGAGATAATAGAAAAGTTGATCGGTGCCGTCGAAGCGCGCCTCCTCGGCCACTCCGAGCTCCAAGCCTTCACCGAGTCGGATACTCATACGGGACGCGGCATAGTAGAGCTGCTCGACAGGGTCCAGACTCGAGACGAACCAGGAGATTTCCAGGCCGCGCAAGATGCCGATGTCGAACCCGAGCCGGTCGAGCGCCGGCGCGGCATCCGAAACGCCCAGCGTCCCGGTGGCGCCTGGTCCCCATCGGACCCAGGAGTGGGCGAGCGTCGCACGTATGCGATGCGGCGCGTCGGCGCCTTCCAGCGCGAGGTAGGCGCGGTCGAGCCAGGCGTTGAAATCCACTCCCTCGGCGATCGCGAACTTGGTTCCGAAGTTGGGTGTGCCGTGGCCTCCTTGCGAGGCGGTACCGGCATACATATCGCCGAAGATCAACAAGCGGGTGGCCGCGCGCGCGCTCGCCTGAGCTCCGAGTCGATAGTCGCGATTCACGGTGGGCCGGCGGGACGGGTCCTCCTGGTAGAGCGCCACCGCGTAGGGTGATACCTCGAGCCGACGATCCTCATCGTTCAACGTCCACCCTGGGGGCCTGGCCCCTGGGGCATTCGGAGATACTTCGCGCTCGATGCGCAAGAAAGAAGGGTCTCCTTCGGCGCCGCCCTTGCGCAGCCGTAAATCGCTCAGGTACTCGAGCGCTTCCCCGCGAGTCCACGGCCGCCGGCTGACGAAAAACCCTGGCGCTCCGAAGCGGAGCGCCAAGGACTCGAGGTCGGAGTAGATCGGGCTTTCGACGGGGATTTCCTCAAGCGGGTCGTATACGGCGAGTGCGGGCCGTGGGATGGAGCAAAGCGCCCAAACGGAGCACGCCAGCGCGGCGATGGGGACGAGCACTCGCTCCCGGTGCCACCGCGCCTTCCCTGAAGGTGGCCGCATTGTGGGCGAGAATAGGGCGGGACTCCGGCCGCGTCCACAATTGCCTCGCGCGACGCGCCGCCCCGGTCCTCCGCCCCTAGTTCATCACCGCCTGCATGCGATCGCGAAGGTCGACCAGCCTGGGCCGCTCCGCATCGAGCATGTCGCCCGTCTTGGGCGTTTGGCCGCCGTGCGCGACCTCGCAGCGGGACCCCGGCCTCACCCGGGTCATCGCGCCCCGATGGGGACCGACATGGGCGGTTCCTTCGAGCACACAGACGCACGTGCCCGCAGGCTGGGCGATCACGGCAAGGGTGGTGCTCGTCACGCGGACCGTGGCGTCGGGTGTCGTGATCGCGAGGCGCGCGCCGTGGAAGCGCCTCCCGGTGGTGACGCGCAGCAGTCCGCCTGCCACATTGGCCCGGGCGCCTCGACCGAACCAGCGTCCGGGGGGCGGCGGGAGGACCATCTCGGTTCCGGGGGAGAGCTGCATCGCGAGGACCCCGGAGCTGACCAGATCCAGCTCCTTGGTGCTCTCGAGTCGAATTCGGGAGCCCGGCCTGATCCGACGCGTCAGCTCGGCCGTCTCGCGAACCGGGATCGAGAGGCCGTTCACGACGACGTTACCGGAGCCTCCGCTCGGGAGCGCGGTCCAGCGCGGCGGCTGGTTGAGCGCCGCGACGAGGAACGCGACCGCCGCGGCGGCCGAAAGTCCGGAGGCCCAACCAAGGATGGGACGCCGCCGGTGAGGCGAGATCGCCACGCCACGGGGGCGGTCGCCTACGCTGCCGGAGACGAAATCCCTCTTGAGGCGCTCGCGAAAGGAAGGCTCCGCGCGCGGAGGGGTCAGGCCGCGGATTCTTCCCAAGACCTCGGGCTCTCCGTCCCCTGAGTTTTCAGCTTCGCGATCGATCACTTGATCGTGCTCTCCAGCAGCTTTCCCAGCTCCGCCAAGGCGCGGGAGTAGCGCTTGCGCGCGGCAACCGGGGTCGTACCTGTCACCGATGCGATCTCCTCGTAGCTGAACCCTTGATACTCGCGCAATACCACGGCGGCCCGGAGCGATTCCGGTAATCTGCCGATCGCATCCTGCACGAGCTTCTCGCGCTCCGCGGCGATCAGCTCGCCTTCGGGGTCCTCCCGATTCGAGGGAATGGCTCCGTCCCCGTGGTCCGGATCATCGATCGATATCGATTGCCGCGAGAGCCGGTACGCGCCCGATCTCCACAGGTCGCGGCATACGTTGTAAGCGATCGTCGTGACCCACGCCCCGGGATCGCGATCCGGATCCAGGGTATGAGCCGCTCGGTGGAGCTTGAGAAAGACCTCCTGGGTCGCGTCCTCTGCCCAGTGCCTGTCGCCGAGCAATCGGTACACAAGGCCGTAGACGTGATCGAAATGCTGCTCGAAGAACGCGGCAAGCGCTTGCGGCTCACGCCGTCGGACCGCCTCTAATACCACTACGGACGGGGCCGCCGTCTGTGTCCGATCGCGAATGCTGCTTGTCACGCGCGCTCCATGGGCGCGTAATTATACGTGGGAGCCGGTGCCCGAGGGGTCAGGGCTGATCGTAGGCGAAGCATGCCTGTCGGCCGGCTCGCCATCTCACGGAGGGTTCCGCCATGGTCGCACTCGCCATCAGCTGGCTCAAGGACGCGGACCAAGCACTGCAAGCCGCGAAGACTCAATCGAAACCGGCCCTCCTCGATTTCAGCGCCGCGCCCCTCTGAGGTGGTTGCGCTCGGCTGGAAGCCGAGGTCTATCCGAACGAGCGGGTCGTAAACCTGATCAGCTCCGAATTCATCCCCGCCAAGATTCACATCAAAGAGCAACCCCAGGTCTTCAAGCGCTTCGGAGCCCTGTGGACCCCAACCCAGCTCATCATGAGCCCGGATGGGGTCGAAAGCCATAGGATCGAGGGTTTCCTGCCCGCGGAGGACTTACTCGCCCAGCTCGAGCTGGGGCTCGGGAAAGTATGGTTCAAGCAGGAGAAGTACGCCGTGGCGGAGAAGCACTTCCGGGCGGCCGCCCAAGAGTATCCTTCAACCGAAGCCGCCCCGGAAGCTGTCTATTGGGCCGGGGTCTCAGCCTATAAAGCATCGAACGATCCCAAGAAACTGAAGGAGACGCATCAGCTCTTGCAAAGCAGGTATCCCTCGAGCCAGTGGACCCGCAAGGCGATGGTCTGGGCGGGTTAGGCCCGCTCCGCGCCGGAACCTAGCTCCAGCACCTCACGCCATTCGCTTTTCCTGACGCGCGCGGCCCGCGAGATCTTCCGGATCGCGATCCGCGCGCCCAGGCTGAGCTCCCCGTCGCGCGAGGGAATCGTCCGCGCATAGCGTCGCATGTGGCGGAGCAGGACCGCGGCGTCCTGTCGCGCGCCCAGCATATTCTGGAGCCTTCCCAAGTGCTTCGCGCGGCGCCGGGCGCCCGGACCCTCCAGCTCCACGAAGTATTCCACGGCATAGCGGGCACCCTTGATCGCGATCCGCAGCGCATGGACGTTTTCCGCCGTGGTCTTCCGCTTCGCCTCATCGCAGGCTTCGAGCATTCGCCGATCCCACACCGCCACGACCCTGGGCCCCGCGATGTAGGCGGGCGCCCTCGCGGCCCGCGTGTCCGGGGTCACCCGCCGCAACTCGATCCACGGTTGCGCGTGTCTTCGGAATCTCGAGAACCTCGGTGAGTCGAGCCTCTCGAGCAGGGTCACACGTTTGCGCGCGCGCTTGATCTCGAGCAGACTCGTGAAAACGAAGAGCGCCGCCCGCTCCGGCTCCGGGGCATCTGCCGCCATCCGTCTCACCCGATCCAGCTCGACATCGCAATCGCGAACGCTTCCGAGCGCCCGTCCGATCCATCGAAGCTCCTGGCGCCATTCCTGTCGAGTTTCTCGGGGAATTGCCGCGGCGAAGACCCGGAGCGCCGTCCTGAGCCGCCGCGTCGCGACGCGCATGTCGTGGACGTGCTCGGGATTGACTCCGAGCCGCGCCCCGGCCTCATGCCAGAACAGGCGTGCGAGCTGCCGGCCGATGCTCTTCAACGCCACGTCGGCCAAACGGTCGCCCTGGTAAAGAGAGAACGCGCTCTCATCGAGCCGGGGAGCGCGCTCAAGCGCCCCGCCGGGCTCCAGGCGGAGACGGGCGCGCTCGATCGCGGCGGGCCTCACGTGGCGGCGATTTCGCGGAGCGCTCCGGGCTGGATCAGCCATTCCAACGTTCCGCGGCCCGGCCCCGGAGAGTCGGGGAAGCTCACGAGCGCGGCCCCGCCTTTCTTGTAGACCAGCCCTGCCTGGCATTTCTCGCCGACCAGGAGATAGGAGGTGAATCCGCTCAAATGCGGCTCGTGCCCGACGAGCGCCGCGCACTCCGCGCGGAGCCCCTGGACGTAGGCGAGAAGGCGGCCGAAATCACCGCCCGGCACCAAATCCTCGCAGAGATCAATCTTCGTCCTGGGGGCGACGGCGTCGCGCAGGATCTCGGCGGTCTGCCGGGCACGGATGAGGGGGCTCGACACGATGCGAACGGGCTTCGGCGCGAATTCCTTGAGCCCGCGCGCCGCCAGGCGGAATTTGTGCATTCCCTCGGGGGTGAGCGGACGGTCCTCGTCGCGCTTGAAGGCGGGATCGCCGTGCTCGACGGCGATGGCATGGCGTACGATGAGCAGTTCCATTGCGACCTCCAGTTCTACGGAAACTCTAGCATATGACGTAAGATAGGAGCATGCCGACTTCCAAGACCCGGGCCTTCCCGATCCGCTGCGCCGGCATGGATGTCGGAAGCAACGCGCTGCGCCTCGCCATCGCCGAATTCAAGAGCCCGACCCGGTACAAGATCCTCGAAAGAAGGCGGGTACCGGTGCGGCTGGGGGAATCCGTGTTCCAAACGGGGCGGATCGCGCCGGAAACCCTCGAGGCGGCCCTCGGAGCGTTCCGGGACTTTCGGCGCCGCATGGAGGACAACGGCGTCGTGCTCCACCGCGCGGTCGCGACCAGCGCGACCCGCGAAGCGAAGAACCGCGCGGCGTTCCTGGAGCGCGTGCACAGCCAGACGGGGATCGATCTGGACTTGATCCCGGGAACGGAGGAGGCGCGCCTGGTCGCGCTCGGTGTCCGCGCCAAGCTATCCCTCGCGCGAGGGACCTCGCTCATACTGGACGTGGGTGGCGGGTCGAGCGAGCTGGCCCTCGTGGAGCGCGGCCAGATCCTCCTCGTGGAATCGCACGACCTGGGTTCGGTGCGATTGCTGGAACGGGTGGGGAATGCCCAGGGCGCTCGCTTCCTTCGCTTCTTGCGCGAGACGATCCACGCATCCCGATTTCCCCTTCTGGACTCGCTGCGCGGGAGCGCCGTGTCCAAGCTCATCGGAACCGGGGGAAATATCGAGGCGCTCGCCTCCCTGAGCGCGAACGGTCCGGGCCGGGCCGGGGGTCGGGGCGCTTCCCGCGATTCGGGCGAGCGAAGGCCTGTGCCGCTTTCCCTCGGGCGCCTGAGAGCGCTCCTCGCCGCCCTGGCGGAGCTCAACGCCGAGGAGCGGGCTCGGAAATTCGATCTTCGGCCCGACCGCGCCGACGTGATCGTGCCGGCGGGCGCCATCTTCGAGTTCGTCGCGACCCGCACGAGGGCTCGAGAGGTCATCGTGCCGTTCACGGGGTTGGTCGACGGGGTCCTTCTCGATTTGGCCCGGGAAGCCGGAGCGTCGGGAAAAAAGGAGCTCGAGACCTCGCAGACCCTGAACGCCGCGCAGGCCGTCATGCGCAAGTACGGGTCCGATGCCAGGCATCCCCGCCATGTGGCCGGCCTGGCGGTGTCGCTCTTCGATCAGCTCAAACCAAACCACGAGCTGGGCAGGCGCGACCGCCTCCTGCTCGAGATCGCGGGGCTTCTCCACGAAATCGGCAACTTCATCTCGGCGTCGGGGCACCACCGGCACGCGTACTATATCATCTCCGAAACGCCGATCCTGGGCCTGAGCGACGAGGAGCTTCACATCGTGGCGTGTGTCGCGCGGTACCACCGCAAGGCGCCTCCGGACATGAGCCACCCATGCTTCGCGGAGCTTTCGGAGCGTGCCCGCGAGCGGGTTCGCGCGTTGGCCGCGATCCTGCGATTGGCGGACGCGTTGGACCACGACCATCGTCAGCGAATCGTGGCCATCACCGCGACCAAGCACGGCTCGGAGCTGATGCTCCAGGCGCGCACGCGAGGGGACGTGACACTCGATGAATGGTCGGTCGGTCAGAAGGGGGACCTTTTCAAGGAGGAGTTCGGCCTGGAGCCCGTGCTGATGACGCATGGTTGACCTCGCGCCGGCCCCGCCGGCCGCACCCGGTGTCACCAACGCGCCTCCCATCCTCTCCGTGATCGACGTGGGAGCGAGCGGCGTGCGGATGCTGCTCGCCGAGCTCAAGGCGGACGGATCCGCGCGCATCCTCGAGGACGTGCAGAAGCCGCTCGCGCTCGGCCGCGAGACGTTTCGCACCGGGACCCTGTCGGCGGCGAGCATCCAGAAGGCGGTCAACATCCTCCGCCAATATCGCGCCATGATGGACGGCTACGGCGTGACCCACACACGCGCGGTGGCGACGAGCGCCGTGCGCGCGGCCCTGAACCGCGACACGTTTGTCGACCGGGTATTTCTCGCGACGGGAATCGAGGTCGAGGTCATCGAGGGCTCTCAGGAGACCCTGCTCACGTTCGCGGCGGTGCAGCAGGCGCTCGGGGCGCAGCCCGACTTCGCCCGGGAGCATTCGTTGATGTTCGAGCTCGGCGCGGGCGCGACCGAATGGGCCCTCATGCGCGACGGGGAGGTGGCCGGTTCCCTCACGTACGATCTCGGCACGCTCAAGATGCGGGAGCTCCTCCGCGCGGAAAGTGGCGACCGGCGGGCCATGACGCGTCTCATCCAGCACAACGTTCGCGAGATGATGCACGCGGTGAAGCGGACCCTTCCCTTCGAGAAGGTGGCGAACCTGATCGCCATCGGCCCCGAGGCGCGCTTCGCGGCGCGCGCCCTCGGAGGGGAGGGGGAGCTTGCCGCGGTCTCGGCGAAGGATCTAAGAACCCTGGCGGACCGGATCCTCACGATGACCCCTGCCGAGGTCGCGGCATCCTTCTCCATCACCAGTCTCGAGGCCGAATCGCTGGCGCCGGCCTTCCTCGCCTACGCCGAGCTGATCCGCCTGAATCCCGTCGACCGGCTCCTCGTGGCGCGCGCGAGCATCCGCGACGGGCTCCTGCTACAGATGGGAAAGTCGATCCAGAGCGGCTCGGCCGTGTTTTTTCCCGAGCAGACGATCACGGCGGCCCTGAACCTCGCGCGCAAGTACCACGCGGACGAGCGCCACGGGCTCCACACGGCCGCGCTCGCGCGTGCCATATTCGACGCGACGCACGCGCAGCACGGGATGGGGGAAGGGGAGAGGCTGCTGCTCCAAGTCGCCTCGATCGTGCATGACATCGGAACCTACGTGGCCGCCCGCGGGCACCATCGCCACGCGTACTATCTCCTCATCAATTCCGAAGTGTTCGGTCTATCCAGGATGGACCTTGAGATCGTGGCCAACGTTGCCCGGTACCACCGCAAGGGCGGTCCGCAGTCCGATCATCCGGCGTATGCGGCGCTCCCGAGGGGGGCCCGACTCACCGTGAATCGGCTCTCGGCCATCCTCCGAGTCGCCGACGCTCTGGACAAGGGACATGCGCAGCGGATCCAGAATCCGAAGATCTCGATCGAAGACGCCGAGCTTCGGATCGACGTCGAGGGGGCCGAAGACGTGGCGCTCGAGCGGTTGACCCTCGATCAGAAGGGGGCCCTTTTCGAGGAAGTATTCGGGCTGAAACCGGTGTTGCGGGAGACCGCGTGACCGACGGCGCCGCCCCGTCCGAGCCGCGCACCTTGAGCCGCGCCCTGACCTGGCTCGGCTTCAACGGGCGGGTGCTCGAGGAGGCGCAGGATCCGACGTTGCCCGTTCTGGAACGCGCTCGATTCCTCGGCATCTTCTTCTCGAACCTGGACGAGTTCTTCATGATCCGCGTCGCGGGGCTCCGCGAGGCGATGGCGGCCGGCGTGGACCGCGAGGGGCCGGGGGAAGAGGCCACAGCGGCGATCCTGGCGCAGATCGGGCAGCGCTGCCAGGACCTGGTGCGGCTCGCCTACGGGACCTATGAGCGCGAGATCGGGCCCACGCTCCGCGAGAGCGGGGTCCATTTCCTGAGCGCCGAGGAATTCACGCCGAAGGAGCGCGGGTTTCTGGACCGCCTCTTCGCGCGTGAGATCATGCCGATCTTGACGCCGGCGGCGGTCGAGCCCGGGCTGCCCTTTCCGCACGTCACCAATTTCTCGCTCTGCTTCGCGATCCAGCTTGCACGCGAAGGCTCCTCGGAGCGTTTCGCGCTGGTCCAGCTTCCCAGGCAGTACACGCGATGGATCCAGGTTGGAAGCCGTGGCGGCTTCCACTTCGCTTTCCTCGAGGACGTCGTTCGCCACCATCTGGCCGAGTTGTTCCCGGGCCACGAAATCCGGGAGGCGGCTCTGTTTCGCGTGACGCGCGACGCCGACTTCGCGACCGACGACCAGGAGGCCGAGGATCTCCTCGACGCGGTGAAGCATGTCTTGAAGCAGCGCCGGGGCGGCGATCCGGTGCGCCTCGAACTGGAGGCCTCGGCGAGCGGGGAGATCGCCGAACGGCTGGCGGCGTTCTTCCGGCTCGAGCCGGAGAGCGTCTATCGACTCCCCGGGCCGCTCGACCTCAAGTTCCTCATCGAATTCACTCGAGTCACGTCGCTCCCCGCGCCGCGGGCGGCGCCCTGGCCGCCGCAGCCCTCGCCCGACATCCCGTCCGGCGACGCGATCTGGGAGGCGATCGCCGAGCGCGACTTCCTTCTGTTTCATCCCTACGAGAGCTTCGAGCCCGTGCTTCGGCTCCTCCGGCTCGCGTCGGAGGAGCCGTCCGTGCTCGCGATCAAGCAGGTGCTCTACCGCACCGCATCCAACTCGGAGGTCGTGCGCGCGCTCGAGCGAGCCGCCGAAAACGGAAAGCAGGTGACCGCCCTCCTCGAGCTTCAGGCGCGGTTCGACGAGGAGCGGAACGCGAATTGGGCGCAGCGGCTCGAGGACGCTGGAGTGCAGGTGCTCTACGGCCTCGCGGGGCTCAAGACCCACGCGAAGGCGCTCCTGATCGTGCGGCGCGGTCCCGGAGGAATCGAGCGGTACGCCCACCTGGGCACGGGGAACTACAACGAGCGGACGGTCCTCGAGTACTCCGATTTGAGTCTTCTCACCGCCAACGAGGATATCTGCTCCGATCTGACCGCGTTCTTCAACGTCGTCACGGGCTATTCGGAACCGCTTCCCTGGAGGAGGATCGCGATGGCGCCCCTCGGGCTGCGCTCCCGAATCCTGAGCTTGATCCGGCGCGAGATCGAGAAATCGACGCCGGAAGATCCGGGCCAGATCCGGGCGAAAATGAACGCGCTCGTGGATGAGCCAATCGTCGACGCGCTTTACGAAGCCTCGAACGCCGGGGTGAGAATCCTCCTCAACGTGCGCGGCTCCTGTCTCCTGCGCCCGGGCGTGAAAGGAATGAGCGAGCACATCCGCGTCGTTTCGATCGTGGACCGGTTTCTCGAGCACAGCCGCATCTTCGAGTTCCGGAACGGGGGCGACGTGGAGACGTTCCTCGGGAGCGCGGACTGGATGCCGCGCAACCTGGACCGCCGCGTGGAGCTCGTGTTCCCCGTCATCGACCCGGAGCTGCGCGCGCGCCTGGCGCGCATCCTCGACGTGCTCTTCGCGGACAACGTGAAGGCGCGGGAGCTCCGTGCGGACGGATCCCTGGCGAAGCGGTTGAGCCGCCGCCGGCCCGTTCGCGCGCAGGAGGTGTTCTGGGAGGAGGCGCGGGCGCGCGCGGAGGGGCGCGGCGAGGCGGACCGCGGCGCCTTCGTTCCGCTTCGAAGCGTGCCGGACTAGCGGCGCCGAAATGCGCCTTCCGTGCCGCGGTCAATACCTCACGTCTGCCGCGAATCGCGCGAGCCAGGCCTCGCGGTCGTGCCCTCCCAGATTTCCTTCGTTTCGAATGCGGCGAAATCCGACGCCGACGCTCAGGTCCACGTTGTCGCGCGGCATCCACCTCGCGTCCCCCCACACCTCGCGACGCTCCTCCACGATTCCGGAGAGCCCCACCGTCGAGACCGCTCCCTGGGAGGGATACCAGGGCACGCCGAGCCTTCCCTCCCCGTGATTGGTGAAATCGCCGCTCCAGCGGAGCTGCCACTCCCGCGAGAGGTCGAACGCCGACTCGAGGAATACGTTCTCCGCGTCGGGCCCCAAGGCGAAGCCGAGCGGGCGGCCCCGGTAGATGAAGTCCTGACCGTAGTCCACGCTGTAGGTGAAGTTTCGAACGCGCGTGTATTCGCCGAGAAAATGCACGTAGTGGGCGCCGTACGGGCGCTCGCTTCGAAACCCGAGCTGGTACGCGATCCGGTTCGGCATGTTGGCGCTCTCGGTGGCGTAATCGTCCACGAGCAGCTCGCCGTAGAGCGTCAGTCCGCGCCAGACGCGGAACGAGGCGTCGGCCGAGGCCATCGCGTTCGCCCGCTCGAGCGCGCGCAGCGAGTCCCTGGAGGCGTCGCGAATCCGGATCCGCTCGACGATCGTGTAGGGAAGGAGCCCCGAGGCGTAGAGAAGGTCGATTCCGCTCGCCGCGTAGCGCGCGGCCTCCGCGAGCCCGACCGTGATCCGCGGCGCGACATCGAGCTCGAGCCGATGCGCCGCGAGGAAGCGGTGGTCGGCGGCCGAGACCACGCCGGTCATCGCGGTGCCCGTCACGCTGACCCTGCCGCGGACGGCGCCCTGCATCAAGAAAAAGGTCATCGGCCCCGCCGCGTCGGAGAGAAGAAGGGTGCCCCGCCGGCCCGGACCCCAGCGGACCGCGTCGTACCCCAGGGCGGCCGTGAGGCGGTTCACGCGCCCGGTCAGCTCGCCGCGCAAGACCGAGGCCTCGAGGTCCGTATGGAGCGCGATGGCGTCGATGAACTCTCTCTGGCCCCGGATCCGGGTCACGCCCAGCTCCTCGTACGCTCCGAACCCCGGCCAAAGCTGAAGGCTCATCCGTGCGGCTATGGAGGATTCGTCCCGGAGCCGGAAGTGCCCGGCCGCGCGCTTCTCGTCGAAATCGCCGCGCGCGTGCCCCGCGAGCGCGACGCGAAAGCGCTGGTCACGCATGCCCAGGTCGAGAAGCGGTCCGGTTTCCCTCTCCCCCGGTTCGGAACCCGTCTCGGCGATCTCGCGCGCCAACTCGCGCGTAAGCCGCCGGAAATGCAAATCCGATTCCAGCGCCGGGAAGGCTTGCCGGGCTTCCAGGAGCGCCCGCGCGATATCCACGCGCGCCAGAGGCCTCGTGTGGATCGGGTAGGATGGAACGAGACCTCGCGCGACGAGGGCTTCGAGGTCTTCATAGAGGGCGTGCGTGGTGGGAAGGAACTCCGCAGGCTCCGCGAATGCGGCGGAGAATCCCGCGCCGAGCGCGAGCGCGCCCAGGAGGAGCCCGGCCAAGGCGAAGCGCATGGCCGGGCATCCTATCGGCGCCCGGTCCACGGGTCAAACCCAAGGAAGCCCGCGGCCGTGTGGACGGATGACCACAGGGATGTAAACCGGGCGCCGCGGGCGTCCCTGTCCGGTACGGTGATAGGGGTCTAACTCATGAAATCACAGCGCGATGATTCATGGCACGGGGGCTGCATTCGGCCGGGCATGGCCCCAAGTCCGGACCCCACATCGTTCAGGAGGAGGAACATGCGTATCGTCGCAGCCATGGTGGCGCTCGCCTTCACGGTGGGCAGCGCGTCGGCTTCCCAGCTCGACTTCCAGCCGGGTGCGCTCGGCACGGGTGGCTCGCAATTCAAGCACACCGGGCCGCAGTCGACTCTTCTCACAAACGGACCGATTCGTCACCGGCGTCCCTATCGCGGGCATGACTATGGCTACGGCTACCGCGGGCCCGAGTATTTCGCGACCTTGGGCGCGGGGAGATTCGACCCATCCGACCAGCCGGGGACCGGGCTTTACGTGAACGGAAGCGTCGGGTCCGTTTTTGCCGACCAGTTGGACCTCGGAATTCAGCTCTCCTGGTATCACCGCTCCACCGGCGGCGAAGAGTTCGTCCGACAAGGAGATCTACCGGACGGCACTCACGTCACGACGGTTGTCAGGACGCGATCCATCGACACGAATCTCGTCCCGCTCATGGGAACCCTTCGCGTGCGCATTCCCGTGACCCCCCAGTTCGAGCCCTACGTGGGCGGAGGTCTGGGCTGGGAGTGGCTCACGATCGAAGGAACGGACGAGAACGGTGTCGACTTTCGAAACGATTACGACGGCTTCGGAGCGCAGGTGTTCACCGGTGCCAATCTGAACCTCGCGCGGCAGACCTCGCTCTACGGGGAGGCGGTCTGGAACGCGAGCACGCCCAAAGCGGAGTTCTTCGATCCCTCGATCGGCCAGACCGTTCGTGAGGAAGCGGATTTTGACGGGATCGCATTTCACGGCGGACTCCGGTTCATGTTCTAGTTGTCGCGGGCTCGCCTCTGGGCTACTTTGCTCGCGGGGAGTCGGCGTCCAAGGTACGGCCGGGGCGACCCGCGCCACGCTCGAATCACTGAGGGGGTTTCCGCGATGAAGCGAAACGGATCGTTTCTGGTGGCGCTCGTGGTCGGATTGGGCCTTTCGTCGTCCGCCGCGTTCGCGGCAGCGGCGCCGGCGCCCGAAGGCCACGGGCTCGGGTTTCAGGGGCTCGGAGCCCGCTTAGGATTTGTGGATCCCGAAGGCGCGAGCAGCACCGTCGCCCTCGGCGTGCACATCGACGCGGGCGAGTTCGTGAGAAACGTCCACGTCATCCCGATGGTCGAGTACTGGAAGGTCGGTGTCGGCGGCTCGGATATCAGCGATTTCACCCTCGCGACCGACATCAACGTCGACTTCCCGGTGGAAGGAGGCAGGCTGATTCCGTACGCGGGCGGCGGCCTCGGGCTTCACATCATCAAATTCGACGTGCCTCCCGGATTCCTAGGCGACACCTCGGACACGAAGCTCGGCCTGAATGTCCAGGGAGGCATCAAGAACCAGGTGATGCCGAACCTCGGGATCTTCGGCGAGGTCGGATATTCCTTCGTGTCCGACGTCAACCAGCTCAAGGTCATGGGCGGGTTCACGTACAACTTCATCTACTAGCAAAAGGACGGTGAATCCATATGAAGCCTATTCGGATTCTAGGATGCTCGCTCCTGGCGGTCCTCTTGGCGTTCGCGGTCTCGGCTTGCCAGAAGAAGGCGCAAACGGACATGTCCCAGGCGAACGATTCGACGCAGATCGGCCAGGGATACGGCACGGAAACGCCTCCGGAGCAGACCGCGCCACCCGAGCCGGGCAAGCAAGGAGCGGCCCCGCCGAAGGGCACGAAGGCGGCGCACCCGAGCGGCTCCTCGTCGAGCGGCACCAAGGGCTCGTCGAGCACCCCGAGCAACCCGTCCACGTATGCGAGCGAGCGGACCACCGAGATCCCGGCCGGAACGACCTTCGATATCGAGATGATCACCCCGGTCGACACCCGGACGTCCAACACCGGGGACCGCGTCGAAGGGAAGCTGGCGTCACCGATCACGATTGAGGGCGTCGTTGTAGCGGAAGCGGGTGCGCGGGTCAGCGGCACGATTTCGGACTTGAAGCGCGCGTCCCGCAGCAAGAGCAAGGACGAGCGCGCGTCGATCATCCTCGAATTCACCTCGATCGAAACGGTGGACGGCCCGAAGGCGCTCCACGCGACCGTGGCGAACGCCGAAGGGAAGCTGGTGGCAAAATCCACCAGCTCGCGCGACAAGCTGATCATCGGCGGAAGCACGGTCGCCGGCGCGGTCTTCGGCAAGGTCGCGGGCGGGAGCACCAAGAGCACGATCATCGGCGCCGTCGGCGGCGCCGTTGTCGGCACCGGCGCCGTTCTGGCATCCAAGGGCCACGAGCTCGAGATTCCGGAGGGCGCGAAGGTGTCGCTCCGGGTCGATAAGCCGATCGTGATCGTCCAGAGATAGGAACAGGCCGAGCGAGCAGTGTCGCTCACGAGCGGTAGCACGCTGGTCGACATCGCCTTTCGCACGGCTTTTGTCTACCTGGCGCTTCTCCTGGGGCTCCGCCTCACCGGGAAGCGCCAGGTCGGACAGATGACCCCCTTCGATTTCCTCCTTCTCCTTCTCCTCGCGAACGCGGTCCAGAACGCGATGACCGGGCCCGACACGTCCCTTGCCGGCGGGCTCATGGCCGCGGGCACCCTGTTCGGCGTCAACCTGGTCGTGGCCTGGTTCGTGCAGCGGAGTGGCAAGGCCCAGCGGCTCATCGAGGGAAGTCCGACGATTCTCATCCGGCATGGGCGGATCCTGAGCCAGAATCTCGCGCGGGAAGGGGTCACGCGCGATGATCTGCTCCGCTCCTTGCGGGAACACGGGGTCGACACCGTGGAGGAGGTGCGCTCCGCAATTCTCGAAGTGGACGGTTCGGTCAGCGTTCTCAAGGAAGACGAGTTCCCGAGGATACAAAGGCCCCACCATCGAATCCGAGGCATACCGCGGCGCACGGCTTGACACCCCCGCCCCTCGGACCGATACTCGCCCCGCCAATCTGACCTGTTTCCCATTGCAAGGAGCCGTGGATGGACGCCAGCCACACCTTACTGAAAGAGCTCACCGAGGCCTTCGGTCCTCCCGGACATGAGACCGAGATCGCGGGAATCATGCGGAGGCACCTGCGCGGCTTGGGGGAGGTGTCCCAGGACCGGCTCGGCAGCGTTATCTGCAGGCAGCGGGGAAAATCGGAAGAGCCGCGCATCATGATGGCCGGCCACATGGACGAGGTCGGCTTCATGGTCAAGGGCGTCACCAAGGAAGGGTTCGTCAAATTCCTCCCGATGGGAGGTTGGTGGGGCCACGTTCTCCTCGCGCACAAGGTTCGCATCCGAACCTCCAAAGGGGACGTGCTCGGCGTGGTCGGCTCGAAACCCCCGCACGAGCTTCAAGAGGATGAGCGAAGGAAGGTCATGGAGCTGAAGGACATGTTCATCGATGTCGGCGCCACATCCTACTTCGACGTGAAGAAACGCCTCGGAATCCGGCCCGGCGATCCGATCATTCCCGACGCGCCCTTCTCGGTGATGTCGAACGACCGGCTCTATCTCGCGAAGGCGCTCGACAACCGCGTGGGGTGCGCGCTGGTCGTGGATGCGCTCCGGCGGCTCGCGAAGGCGCCGCACCCCAACACCGTCTACGGCGTCGCCACCACGATGGAGGAGGTGGGGCTGCGCGGCGCGCAAACGAGCGTCGCGGCGGTCAAGCCCAACGTCGCGATCGCGCTGGACGTCGGGATCGCGCACGATACACCGGGCTCTCTCGGGGACGGCGACGAGAAGCTGGGTGGCGGCGTGGGCATCTTGGTCTACGACGCCTCGATGATTCCCAACGTGAAGCTCCGCAATCTCGCGATCGAGATCTGCGAGAAGCAAAAGATCCCCTTCCACTTGGGCACCGTGGAACGCGGCGGCACGGACGCCGGGCGATTCCATATGTACGATACGGGCGTTCCCTCGCTCGTCATCTTCATCCCGACCCGTTACATCCACAGCCATTCCACGATCATGGATCGCAAAGACTACGACGCCGCGGTGCGGCTTCTGGTCGAGCTGTCGAAGCGCCTGGATCGAAAGACCGTCGAAAGTCTTTAGCGAACCCGTTGCGGTGCTCGAGAAGTCGCGGCGCACTCAAGCTACGGAGGACGCATGAATCAGACCGCACGGAGATTTCTCGCGGAGACGATCGGCACGTTCGGCCTCATCTTCTTCGGCGCGGGCGCCATCATGCAGCATCAGGCGACGCAGTCGGTCGGAACGACGGGGATCGCGGTGGCGCACGGGCTCGCGATCCTGATCGGGGTCTATGCGTTCGGGCATATCTCCGGAGCCCATTTCAATCCAGCCATCTCGTTCGGAATGTGGGTGACCCGACGGATGGGCCTGGGCAAGATGTTCGTATACTGGGCCGCCCAGCTTCTCGGTGCTTCGCTCGCTGCCGGAATTCTCAGCTACCTCTACCAGGGGGGGCCGGTCGACGTTCATCTCGGCACCCCGACGGTCGATCCAACGATAGGATCCAAGACAGGATTCCTGGTCGAGGCGATCCTGACCTTCTTCCTCGTCATCTCGGTGTTCGGTACCGCGGTGGACCCGCGGGCGCCCGGCGGCTTCGCGGGGCTCGCCATCGGTCTCACGATCACGGCCGATATTCTGATGGGAGGCGGTCTGACCGGGGCCGCCATGAACCCCGCCCGCGCCTTTGGGCCCGCACTTGCCTCGCATTATTGGCAGGATCAGTGGGTATACTGGGTAGGACCCCTGGCCGGCGGTGGGGTCGCAGCCATTCTCTACGACCGGTTTTTCCTGGCGCGAGCTTGACCGTACCCCGCGCGCGGGGGGAGTGATGGACCCGCGGCAGCTGAAAATCGAGCGCGATCTGGCACCGCTCCTCGAAGGCGAGGTGCGGACCGACCCCATCGCGCTCGCTCTGTTTTCCACGGCCGCGTGCATTTTCAGGCGAAAGCCGCTCGCCGTGGTCTCGCCCAAGTCCGAGGCCGACGTCGCGAAGACGGTCGCGCTCGCCGCGGCCTCAGGAATCCCCGTGACCCCCCGCGGCGGGGGATCCAGCCTCGCCGGGCAGGCCCTGGGTCCGGGGATCATCCTCGATTTTCCCGCGCACATGAACCGGATCTTGGCGCTGGACCGGGAGCGGCGCCTCGTGCGTGTCGAGCCTGGCGCGCTCCACGGCCGCGTGCAGAAGGCGGCCCGCCGGGAGGGGTTGAGGCTCGGTCCGGATCCTTCCAGCGGGGACTTCTGCACGATCGGCGGAAACGTCGGGACGAACGCCTCGGGCGCGCACACCCTTCGTCACGGCGCGACGAAGGACCATGTTCTGGGTCTCACCGTCGTCCTCCATGACGGGACCGTCGTGGAGCTGGGCTCGCACGCGGGCGGCGGGGAAGCGGGATCGAGCTGGCATGCGGGAAGCGGAGTGGCGCGCGACGGCGGACCTATGTGGCGCGTGCTATCGGCGCAGGTGGAATCCATCCTGCGCTCCGGCGCGCCCGCGTTCCTGCCGGAGCGACCCCGGTCGAACAAGAACTCCTGCGGCTATGACCTCTGGGGCGCGTGGGCTCCGGGCGATGCGGTCAGCTCGATCGAGCCGCGATTTGATCCGATGCGTTTGATCGTGGGCTCCGAGGGCACGCTCGGGGTCGTCACCGAAGTCACGATGCGGCTCGTCGAGAAGCCCGCATCGACCGCGGTGGCGCTCCTCTACTTCGCGTCCTGGGAGGATGCGACCGAAGCCGTGCTGGAGGCCCGGCGTCTCGGCGCTTCCGCCATCGAGGCGATGGATCACACGTTTCTCGCGTTCGTCCGCTCGGACCGCGAGGACCTGCGTCCTTTGATACCCGAGCGCTTCGATTCCTCCATTCTGGTCGAGTTCGAGGGGGCGTCCGCCGAGGAGGCCCGGGGCGGCATCGCCGCCATGGAGGAGTGGGCCGCCGCGCGGCGCGGGAAGGTCCTCGACTTCCGCGCGGCGCGAAATGCCGCGGAGCAGGCGACGCTCTGGAACGTGCGAAAGGCGGCCCTCCCTTTGATCTATCGTGCCTCGCCCGTCGAAAAGCCGATGAATTTCATCGACGATACCGCGGTGCCCGCCGAGCGTCTTGGCGACTACGTGAACGGGCTCCGCGCGATGTTCGCGAAGCACCGGACGCGCTTCGCGATCTTCGGGCACGCGGGGAACGGCAACGTTCACGTGATGCCGCTGATGGACCCGCATGACGCGACCTTCCAGAGCCGGATGGCCGCCATGGCCGAGGACGCCTTCGAGCTGACCTGGCGCCTGGGCGGGACCATCACCGGCGAGCATGGAGACGGCATCCTGCGCGCGCCCTATCTCGCGCGCCAGTATCCGAACGCCTATCCCGTCATGGCGCGCGTGAAGGACGCGATGGATCCAGCGGGAATCCTGAATCCCGGGAACGTGATCTCGGACGCGCGGACGTTCCCGGAAGAGTATTCCCGTTACACGAACACGTATGTCGCCACGGGGACGGTGTTCGATGAGCCCGACTTCCGCGACATGATCGAGATGTGCCACGGGTGCGGGACCTGCCGAGACTATTGTCCCGTCGGCTCCACGACCTCCCTCGAGCCGCATACCGCGCGGGCCAAGGCGGTCTTGCTGATGGAGATGATCCGAGGCGAGCTGTCGGTGGGCGCGCTCACGGAAAAGCCGCTCAAGGAGGTCATGGACTCCTGCTTCAACTGCAAGCTCTGCCTCAGCGAATGCCCGAGCCAGGTGGACATCCCGGGGCTCGCGATCGCCGCGCGGAAGGAATTCGTGGAGAAGCATGGAATGCCGATCCGGAATTGGGTGCTGGGACACGCGGACCAAGTCGCGAGGATCGCCGGCATCGCTCCCGCCGTGGTGAATCTCGCGGTGGGCAACCCGGTCGAGCGCGCCGCGCGCGAAAAGGTAGGAAAGGTTGCGGGCCGGCTCGATCTGCCCCGTTTCCGGCGGCCGTTCGGCACCGGGGACGCGGGGTCGAAGCGTGCGCTCGCGCTGCCCCTGACGCAGGCGGCTTCCCACGGGCCGCGCGGCGCCGGGGCGCATGCCCACGCCCGCCTCGGGCCGCTGCCGCACCGCGACGTACCGATCACCAAGCGCGTCGCCTACTTCGCGGGCTGCTTCGCGCGCTTCCACGACCCCCAGGGGGAAGCCGAGGCCACCGTAAAGGTCCTCGAGGCAAACGGAATCGAAGTGGTCGTGCCGGAGCAGCGCTGCTGCGGCATCGCCTTGATCACGATGGGCGCCGAGCGTTCCATCGTCGCCGACGTGCGCCGGAATCTGGAGGTATTGCTGCCTCTGGTTGACCGCGGGTTCACGGTGGTCGCGAGCGCGCCCTCGTGCGGACTCGCGCTCATCGAGGACTATCCGCGCATCCTTGGTTCCGAGGAGGCGCGACACCTCGCCGCGCACACGATCGACATCCATCAATACCTCTGGCGGCTTCACGAGCGCGGGGAGCTCAGGACCGATTTCAAGCCGGTCCCGATCTCGGTCGTGTACCACAATGCCTGCCATTCCGTGGCGCAGGGAATCGCCGAGGAGCCGATCCGCCTCCTGAAGCTCGTGCCCGGCGTGGAGGTGAGGCCGATCGACGATTCTTGCTGCGGGATCGCGGGTACCTATGGCATGAAGTCCGAGAATTACGATCGCGCGATGGAAATCGGTACGCCGCTATTCAAGGAGCTCGATCGCACGAAGGCGGAGGCGATCCTCACCGGGTGCGGGACGTGCAACATCCAGATCGCGCACGGCGCGAAGCGGGAGGTCGTACATACGATGGCGATCTTGCGCCGGGCGTACGGGGTCTGATGGCGTCCAGGCGCCGAGGATGCGAGGCCTGACCTGTTCGGACTAGACCTCCACCCCGCCGTCGTCCACTTCCCGATCGCGCTGGCCGTGACCGGCGCCGTGGCCGAGCTGGTCTATCTGCTCATTCGAAGGCCATGGGTCAAGTGGTTTGGGCCGACCCTGCTCACCCTGGCCCTCGCCGGGTCCGGCGTCGCCTACTTCAGCGGCCAGGCGGTCCATGACAAGGCGGTGGATCAAGGGGTTCCCCAGGCCGCAGTGGAAAAGCACCAAACCTCCTGCGTGTGGGCGCTCGGCGCCCTGGGCCTCGCCACCATCCTTTCGTGGGCGGTCCGTCCGCGCGGGACGGGAATCTGGCTGTCTGCGCTGGTCGCGATCGCCGCGGCGGCGCTTACCTTGTATGCGGGTTACCTCGGAGGTGAGCTTGTGTACGTTCACGGCGCGGGGCGGGTGAAGGCGGGTGCTGTGAACCCGAGCGCCGGCCACAGCCATACGCATGCGGTGTCGAAAGGAGCGCGCCGATGAATCGCAATCGTTTCCGACTTTGGATCGTGATCGGAATCGCAATCGGGACTGCGGTTGGCGCTGCGACGCATAAGATCGCGTCTGGTGTCTCTCTCGGCGCGGCGCTCGGGATCATCCTTGCGTTTGCGATGTCGCGCGCTTCAAAGCCGGGTAGCTCGAAAGAGTGATCCGGTTCGAAAGGCGCCGGAATCTCGACGTGCCAAGGCTCGGCGCCCTCTTTGCGGCAGCTTGGGGCTCGCCCAAACCGGGCTATGAGCGAGTGCTCGCCCACAGCTTCACGTGGGTGACCGCCTCGAGCGGCGATGACCTAGTCGGATTCGTGAACGTGGCCTGGGACGGCGACGTGCATTTCTTCTTGCTCGATACCACGGTGCATCCGGACTGGCGGCGGAGGGGCATCGGGCGTCGCTTGGTTCAGGAAGCGATCGAAGCCTGCCGGGGTCACGGCGAATGGCTCCACGTCGATTCGGACGAGGAGTTGATGGCCGGGTTCTACCAGCGTTGCGGCTTCGAAGCGACCCCAGCCGGGTTGGTGGACCTCACAAAGTAGCGGCCCGAGGGCGACCCGCTTGCGCCGAGGCCCCAGCATTGCTATACTCAGCGGCTGCCAATCCATTTTGCAATCGATGAGGGAGATTTTTCGTGATTCCAGCGACTCAGATCAAGGTCGGCATGGTCGTTCTCCATGACGGGAAGCCCTGCCGCGTAACGAACGTGCTCCACGTGACGCCAGGGAACTGGCGCGGGATGGTGCACGCCAAGATGGTCAATCTCGTAACCGGAAGCCAGGTGGAGTACCGGTTCCGCTCCGAGGACAAGGTGGAGCGGGCCGATCTGGACCACCATCCGCTCCAGTACCTCTACCGGTCGGGAGACGACTTCACCTTCATGAACACCGAGAACTACGAGATGGTGAACGTGCCGCGCGACCACCTGGGGGACGCGGTCAACTACCTCGTGGACGGGATGACGGTGGAGATGAGCTACTTCGAAGGAAAGCCCGTCGGGGTGGATGTGCCAATGTTCGTGGAGCTCGAGATCGTGGAGACCGACCCCGTGCTCAAGGGCGCGACCATCTCTTCGTCCCCGAAGATCGCCAAGATGAACACGGGGCTCGTCACCAAGGTGCCGCAGCACATGGGCATCGGGGACCGCGTGAAGATCGACACTCGCGACGGGAGCTTCGTCGAGCGGGTGTAGCTTTCCGGCTCGCTGGCGTAGATTGAGGTCGCCCTAGCCGGAGCGTAGAAGCGCGGGAGTGTAAGTGCACCGCCTCTCGTATTACGCTGTCTTCGCCGCAATCCTTTGCGCCGCACCCGCCGGCACTGCTGCTGCCGACCCCGATTCAACAGTTTCCGTCGTCCACACGCCCAGTCCCACCGAGCAATTCACGCTCTACCTCGAGCGCGACGGAACGCGCAATGCCGTCTATGTCGAACCCCGGGCGGACGGAATGGTCGCGATCACCTGGATGGACAGCACGCTCGGGTATGTCCCACTGTATCGCATCCGACGTATCGAGGACGCGCAAGGTGCTGATCGCACGTCCGAGGTGATCGGGCGTGGGCACCGCCTAGGCGCGCCAGTCCTGAGACCAGCTCACGGCCCCGAGGGTTGGAAGCGATATCGATTCCGCGCAGGGCCGCCGAGTGAGTGTGGTTCCTACCTCATCACGGATTTCGCCCTGATGTGGCGTACGGCGCCCCTTGCCGGGTACCCACGTCGCGATGACGAGATGCTCGGCACCTTTGATTGTGGCTACGCTCGAAACGTCGGGCGCTCCAACTCGATCGGCGGTTCGGTCTTCCTCGGAGGCAGCGCTAGCCGGACCCATGCGGGGTTGAGGCTTCGCCTCTGCAGTTGGCTTGCGCCCAACGTGAGTTTCGACATAGCACCGGGAATCGTCCTCCTTGCTGATGAGGGGGGGTCGTCCCGTTTCGTCGCCCCCGGCTTCTCCGGTCAGGCTGGGCTCACATTTAGCGGCAGGTTCGGCTTCGTTGCTCAAGTCATCTCGGTCAAGTGGCGGGAGTATAGATTTGAGAACACGGACACCGACTTGCATGTGGGGTTCAGGTTGGGCGCTGAGCCGGGAATTGCCATGGGCGCCGCATTCACGGTCGCTAAGGCGATCCAAGGAACTGGGCACACATTCAGGCCTACTACCCCTTGACCCTCCCCAAATACCTCGCGATCTCCCATGCCGCCGCGGCGCCCTGGCCGGCGGCGTTCGCGATCGAGGGCCAGAGCGGGGAGCAGACGTCCCCTGCTGCGAACACGCCGGGGAGGGTCGTCCCGCCTCCGGCCCGCGCGCGCACGTAGCCCGCGCGATCGAGGCTCACTTGACCTCGCAGGAGCTCCGTCCTCGGCTCCCAGCCGATCCGCACGAACACCGCGTCCGCCTTCACGACTCGCGTCGTTCTCGAACCCCTCGTGCGGAAGTGCACCTCCTCGACGTGATCCTCGCCGGCGATCCGCCGCACCTCCGCGCTCGGGACGATCCGGATTCGCCGATCCTCACGGGCGCGCGCCAAGAAATCGGTTCGCGCGCGAAATCGCGTGGAGCGATGAAGAAGGGTGACGTCGCAGCCGATCTCCGCGCAAAGAAGCGCGTCTTCGACGGCCGCGGTACCCCCTCCGATCACGACGACCGGCTTTCTCGCGTAGCGCACGCGATCCCGGTTGGCGGAGTGGCTCACCCCGCGTCCCAAGAGCTCGCGCTCCCCGGGAATCCCCAGCCACCGGCGCCTCAATCCGGTCGCGACCAGGAGCGCCCGCGCGCCGAAGCGCTCACCGCCGCGCTCGGCCCAGCGCCTGCGTGCGGAAATCCTGGTCACCGGGGAGCCGGCGAGAATATTCAGATTCGCGCGCCGCGCATCCTCGAGCACGAGTGAGGCGAAGCGTTGGCCGTCGCAGCCCATGGCCAGCGGATAATCCTGAATCGGGGCGTAGATCTCGTGGAGCTGGCCGCCGGGGCTCGGCGCTTCCTCGAGGATCAGGGCCCGGAGACTGAATCCGCGGAGCCAGAGCGCGGCGGTAAGCCCCGCCATGCCGCCGCCCAGGATCAACGCGTCGAGCTGTTCGCTTCGGGGCATAGGTCACCCGCGACCTCCCAGAATGTCTTGAGCTCGATCGGCGGGAGACCGTATCGGTTCGAAAGAATGTCGAGGCTCTGCCTGCGGCCGGCGGCGTGGTCGGAATTGTGAAGCTGGCTCATGCCGCCTTTGTGGATTCGGATCGTGACCGATGCGCCGGGAACGCGCTGGATGCGCCCCTGTCCGAGGGCGACGCGCAGGAGCCAGTCCCAGTCTTCGGAGTAGGGGATCTCGGTGTCGAAGAGCCCGAATCGATCGAAGGCGCTCCGCCGCGCCAGGATCGCGCTCGGCGGGATGAAGCTGTCGCGCATGAAGACTTCCAGCTCGAAATCTTGCGCGAGGGTGCGCCGTCCCCCGCTCTCCTCGTTCAAGACCCAGGCATCGGTATAGGCCACGTCCACACCGGGATCGCGGTCCAGCGCCGCCGAAAGCCGCGCGACATGTCCCGGCTCCCACAGATCGTCGTCGTCCAGGAATGCGATCGAGTCCGCGCGGGAGGCACGGATGCCGCGGTCCCGCGATGCGGCCAGCCCCTCCGGCGGATCGTCGTGATCCAGGACCCGTGCCGGGAATTCCAGCCGGTCCAAGAGACCGATCACTTCCGCGCTGAGCGGCGCGCCGCCGTCCCGCACGAGCACCAGTTCCAGCTCGGGGTGCGTCTGCCGCGCGACGCGCTCGAGCGCTTCGCGGAGTCGGGCGGGCCGATCTCGGGTAGGAAGGACGATGGAAACGGAAGGCACGCTACCGGTGGCCCTGGGGTGACGGCTTTGAGGCGCCGGGCGCTCCGCGTCTCGCTTCCGTGATGAGGAGGGCGCGTTGCTCCACCCCGCGCATCTCGAGACACAGGTGTCGCGCGCGGATGACCACCTCCACGGACGCGGGCTCGAGATCGCGCTCGATCGCGTCGGCCACAGCCTGTGTGAGGCTCTCTTGGAGACGCGGAACGCAGGCGAGCTCGCGCACGAGACGCGCGATCGCGCCAATGCCACAGACGCGATCGCCGGGCATGTACGTCACCGACGCCGTTCCGAAATACGGCACGAGATGGTGCGGGCACATGCCATAGACCGGAATCCGCTCGAGCCGGACCGTTTCGCCGGGGTGGCCGCGGTATCGAGACGGACGGATGGGTCCCGGCTCTCGGCGAAGCGCGGCGGTGCGCTCCGCGAGGAAATCGGCCGTCAGCTGCGCGGTCACGGTGTACTCCGGATCGCGACGGGGGTCGATGCCGAGCGAGCGGAGGAAGGTTGTGAGGGCGGCGACCGACTGCGCGTCCGTGCCGGGGCCGCTTCGGGCGTCGGCGGCGATCTCTCGATGCGCCCGGATTTCCTCCTCCAGGAGCGCCGCGTCATCCGAAGGCGGCTCGGACGGTCTGCCCCCGCGGCGCTCCGCGCGCCCTTGGTGGGGTCGTCCGCCGCGACCGCGACGTCTCGGGCTCATAGCCCGAGCGCCCCGGCTTCGGCCTGGAGCGCCGACAGAACGAACGTGATGTGTTCTTCCAATGGAACGCCGAGCTCCAGCGCGCCCTGCTCGATCTCCTCGCGATTCACGGATCGCGCGAAGCTCCGCGTGCGCATCTTCTTCATCACCGAGTCGGGAGACACCTCCCCGAGCTTCTTGTTCGGCTGGACGAGCGCGGTCGCGGTGATGAGCCCGCACAGCTCGTCCACGGCGAAGAGGGCCTTCGCCATCGGCGTCACCCGGGGCGTTCCTGTGTAGCTCGCATGACCCAGGATCGCCTCGATCATGGACTCGGGGTAGCCCCGCTCGCGAAGAACGCCGCATCCGAACCGCGGATGATCCTCGGGGGTCGGATGCTTCTCGTAATCGAAATCGTGGAGGAGCCCCGTCGCGCCCCAAAGCTCCGGATCCTCACCGAATCGCTTCGCGTAAGCCCGCATCACGGATTCGACCGCAAGAGCGTGCTTTCGCAGACCCGGTCCCTCGGTGTGCTTGTGGAGGAGGGCCAGGATCTCGTCGCGGGGCGGGAGCCCGTTTCTTGTTTGGGTCTCGTGTCGGCTCATTGTGTAGCGCGGAACGCGCGCAGGAATGGTATGCTTTTCGCCTGCGTTCGACAACCGCTCCCTCTCGTGAAACCAGAATGGAGGTGCCCGTGCGCCGCGTCCGGCTCGTTCTCTTTGCGTTGCTCCTGCTCGTCCCTGGCTCCGCGCCCGCCGATGAGGGCCACCATCACGAAGCGGTGCCACCCGAGAAGCTCGGAGCCGTGCACTTCTGGATCAGCGCGAGGCCGTCCGTTCAGCGCGATTTCAATCGCGCGGTGGCCCTCCTGCATTCCTTCGAGTACGAGCAAGCCGAGAAGGCATTCAGGAGCATCGTGCAGGCGGAGCCGCGCCTCGGGATGGGATATTGGGGCATCGCCATGTCCAACTACCACCCCATCTGGGGACCAAGCACGGGCGTGGAGCTGGAGCGGGGCCGCGTCGCCGCGGCGAAGGCCGCGAGGCTGGGGGCGAGGACCGACCGGGAGCGGAGCTATATCGCCGCGATTGGCGCGTACTACAGGGGCGTGAAGCCCGATTTTCCCGCGCGCAAGGCGGCGTTTGAGAAAGCGATGGAGCGCCTCCACGGGCGCTATCCGGACGACCTGGAGGGCACGGTCTTTTACGCCCTCGCGATCCTGGGCACGGCCCCGACGACCGACAAGACCTATGCCAAACAGAGGAAAGCGGCAGATCTCCTGAACTCGGTCTTATCGAAGGCGCCCGATCACCCCGGCATCGCCCACTACCTGATCCATAGCCTGGACTATCCGGAGCTTGCCAATCTCGCGCTGCCGGCCGCGCGGGCCTACTCCAAGATCGCGCCCTCGGCGCCGCACGCACAGCACATGCCGTCTCACATCTTCACACGGCTCGGGTTCTGGGAAGAGTCGATCCAATCGAACCTCGCGTCGGCGCAAGCTTCGCGGGAGCTGATGGCAAAGACGAATCCTGGATCGACGTACTTCGAGGAACTCCACGCGATGGACTACCTCGAGTACGCGTACCTCCAGCTCGGGCAGGAGGACAAGGCCAAGGGCGTCGTTGACGCGATGGCCGCCGTCTCCAAGGTGAATCAGCCGACCCTTTCCGCGGCGTACGCCTTCGCCGCCTCTCCGGCGCGCTACGCGCTCGAGCGTCGCCAATGGGCCGAGGCGAAACAGTTGACCGTGAGTCCGGAGTGGTTCCCGTGGAATCAGTTCCCAGGGGCGGAGGCGGTTACTCACTTCGCGCGCGGCATCGGCGCGGCCCGCTCCGGAGATGTGGAGATCGCCCGGGTGGAGTTGGAGAAGCTGGACGCCCTCCACGAAAAACTCGTCGGCGCGAAGGAGGGTTACAACTGGGCCGATCAGGTAGAGGTACAGAGGCTCGCGGTCAAAGGATGGGTCGCGCGCGCGGAGAAGCTGGACGACGAGGCTGTGCGCGACCTGCGCTCGGCGGCCGACCTCGAGGACTCGATCGACAAGCACCCCGTGACCCCGGGCGCGATCCTCCCCGCGCGCGAGCAGCTTGCCGACCTGCTCATGGACCTGAACCGGGATGCGGACGCGGTGGCGGAGTACGAAGCCGTCCTGAAGAGCGCGCCCGGCCGGAAAAACAGCGTCCACGGGCTGGAGATCGCGAAGCGGGGAACCTCCTCCGCTACAGATCCTTCTTCATTATCACGGTAGCGGTCAGCTGGGTCAGGGTCTCGGTGCCCTGGATCGGAAAGCCCGTACCGTTGAAGATGATCCGCAGTCCGACCTTCGCGCGGTCGTGGGTCAGGACCTCGGCCAGTGCGGGGGATGCGTCGATGTGGGTGCTCACGTTCGTGATCTGTCCCGCGAGAAGCTGGAAGGGGATATCCGCGATCGGCGTGGTCGTGAAGGGATCGGCCGAATCGGCGGCCGCGAAGTAGATCAGCACCTCGCCGGTGGCGGCGCCGCTCGTGTTGTCGAAGGTGGCCGCGACGTCGAGGCTCGCGGACATGACGCGGGTCACGTCGCTCACGCCCTGGAGCAGGTTCAGGCTGTCGGAGAAGACCTCGACCGTGTCGCTGGGGGTCGGAGGGATGGGTCCGTAGTTGACGGTGCGGCTGCCCGGATCCATGAAGCTCAGGATGTCGACCGTGAGAATCAGGTTCCTGTTTCCGCACCCCACGAGGAGCGGCAGCAGGAGCGCGATGGGGATCAGTCGGCGCACGGTAGGCCCCCTAGTACAAAGAGAGCGAGGCGGAAAGCTCGGCTCCGCGCTCGCGTTCGATGTTGCGGCTGTTGGTGGCGATGGCGAGATCGATCCCGATCTTCCCGAGACGGTAGCCCGCGCCTCCGGCGAACTGCGCCATCTTGTTCTGATCTCGCGAGAGGCCGCTCCGTAGCGCGAGCATCCCGAACCAGAACTCCGCCCCCGCGTGCATCGAGGTGCGGAAGTCCCCGTTCACGATATCCGCCGCGATCGTCGTCCGCCCGACGCGCTTGGCGACGTTCACGGTCGTCGTGACCGGGATGCGGCTCACGAGCCGTTCGCCGCTCGCAACCTCGGTGGTCGTGAATTCGTTCGTCGCGTCGTCGTAGGAGTGGCGGCGCACCGTGGTGTTCCACCGGATCTGGCTGCCGAAGTCGTTCAGCCCGACCCCCAATTCGAAGCTCCGCCAGTAGAGCACGGCGCCCACGTCGGAGCCGATCCCGCTCCCCATGCCGCCGTCCCCGCCCGCGACCGCGTGGCGCGTCCGGGTATCCATGTCGATCGTTACGGGATTGCTGCGGGCAAAGAGGGTGTCACCCGTCGTGGCTCCGGCGATCGAGTGCGCGTCGCCGTAGGCGAGGCCGAGCAGGTATTTCGGCGCGGCGCCCAGGTAGAGGGAGGTCGAACCGTTCCGCCGTGGATCGGGATTCTGGCTCTCCTCCTGCGAGTCACGGTGCAGCGCCCGGAGGGCGTAGCCGGCCTGGAAGGAGATCGCGGCCTGCGCGCGTCCTTCGTCCGTCAGCCCGTAGCGGGTGTTCCCCGTGAACGGGACCGCGTCCCGCAGCGCGTCGCGGAGCTCGTCGCTCAGGGTGAGCTCGTTCTTCACGTGGATGAGAGGCGACACGTTCAGAAAGATCTTCCCGAAGCTCTTTCCGAAGCCGCCGATGTGGAAGACGCCGCCCTGCTTCATCGAGTTCGCCGGGATCACGCGCTTCACGTCGGCCAGATCGATTTGCAGAGAGTCCTGCGCGACGAAGATGGAAATGTCGCCCGAGACCTCGTCCGGCTGCCAGAGCTTGATCGTGAGCGGTGGGTTCAGGAATACGTTCGCGACCTCGTAGAGGTTGAACGTGGAGTCCTTCGAGTCGAACGTGGGGTGATCGGCCAGGTACTGGATGAGGCCCAGGGGCAGGGGAATCGAGCCGGAGCCGCCCGCGCCTTTCGGCACCGCGCGGAAGGCAATGTTCGAGCCGCTGTAGTCTCCCACGTCGCTCGTCACCACGCCGCCCATCCCGAGCCGGCGGGCGTCGAGCATCTGCCCACGGGCCACGCCGCACGGAAGACTCAACCCAAGCATCAAGAGTACGAAGCAACCCATTCGAAACATGGAACTTATCCCTCGGCCCCACCCGACGGCTGAACCCACTTTGCCAGCCATGTATCTGAGGAGTCATCGGCATCGACGGGCGCGTCTTGAGGGGGACGTCGTTTGACCCCCCGGCCCGGCGTGTGATAGCCTTCAGTCGCTTGAAATCGCGGCAGTTAGGCATTTCATCGCGACCTCAGTAATCCATCCGCGGACGAGGCTCACCCAACCACGATGAGTGAAATCGAGCTGTCGAAGGTCTACGACCACACCGAGGCCGAGCGCCGGTGGTACGACCATTGGCTGGACCGCGGCTACTTCCGCCCGCGCGACGGCGAGGGACCTTCTTTCGTCACGCTGATCCCCCCGCCGAATGTGACGGGCAGCCTCACCATCGGCCACGCGTTCAATCACACGCTCCAGGACGTGCTCGCTCGCTGGCAGCGCATGACCGGCGTGCCGACTCTCTGGCTTCCCGGCACCGACCACGCCGGGATCGCGACCCAAAACGTCGTCGAGCGGGAGCTCGCCGAGGAGGGGAAGACGCGCCACGATCTGGGACGCGAGGCTTTCTTGGACGTGGTGTGGAAGTGGAAAGAGCACTACCACGAGCGCATCACGGCTCAAATGCGACGAATCGGCGACTCGGTGGACTGGTCGCGCGAGCGCTTCACGATGGACCAAGGGCTCTCGCGGGCGGTGCGCGAGGTCTTCGTGTGCCTCTACAAGAAGGGGCTGATCTACCGCGGCAACCGAATCATCAATTGGTGCCCTCGCTGCCTGACGGCGCTTTCCGACGAGGAAGTGGATCACCGGGAGACGGAGGGGAAGCTCTATCACCTGATGTATCCGATCAAGGGGACCCAGAAGCACATCGTGGTCGCGACCACACGCCCGGAAACGATGCTGGGAGACGTGGCGGTCGCGGTCCATCCCAAGGACAAGCGCTACGCCCCGCTCCGGGGCAAGACCGCGATCCTGCCTTTCTTGCGCCGCGAGATCCCGATCATCTTCGACGAGTCGGTCGATCCCAAGTTCGGCACCGGCGCCGTGAAGGTGACCCCGGCGCACGATCCGAACGACTTCGAGCTGGGCCAGCGGCACGGGCTGACCCCGATCGTCGTGATGGATCCGTCCGCCACGATGAACGAAAACGCCGGAGACTTCCGCGGCTTGAGCCGCGAGGAGGCGCGCGCCCGGATCGTCGAGGCGCTGGAAGACCGGGGCCTGCTGGCGCGGGTGGAGCCCCACCGCTATGCGATCGGGCATTGCCAGCGCTGCGACTCCGTCGTGGAGCCGTATCTATCGCTGCAGTGGTTCGTGTCCATGAAGCCGCTCGCGAAGCCCGCGCTCGAAGCGATCGACAAGGGCGACCTCACGATCCTTCCGCGCCGCTGGGAGAAGGTCTACGTGCGGTGGCTCGAAGGGATCCGCGACTGGTGCATCTCGCGCCAGCTCTGGTGGGGGCACCGGATCCCGGTGTGGACCTGCGCGGGCTGCTCGGAGGCGATCGTCGAAGTGGACGCGCCGTCCCGCTGCCCCAAGTGCGGCGGCTCCGAATTGAAGCAGGACGAAGACGTGCTGGACACATGGTTCTCCTCCTGGCTCTGGCCCTTTTCGACGCTCGGCTGGCCCGAAGAGACCGAGGACCTGAAGCGCTTCTACCCATCGAGCGTTCTCATCACCGGGCCGGACATCATCTTCTTCTGGGTGGCCCGGATGGTCATGGCGGGATACGAGTTCATGGGGCGCGCTCCCTTCCCGGTGGTTTATCTGCACGGGATCGTCCGCGACGCGCAGGGCCGAAAGATGTCGAAGTCGCTCGGGAATTCGGCCGATCCGATCGAGATCGCCGAGAAGTACGGCGCCGACTCGCTCCGGCTCACGCTGCTGCTTCTCTCGCCTCAAGGCTCCGACATCCATTTCTCCGAGGAGCGGGTGGACTTAGGACGGCATTTCGCGAACAAGCTCTGGAACGCGTTCCGGCTCGTCGCCCCGTACCTCAAGGGCTATACGCCCGACGAGCAAGCGGCGCGTCCGTTCCTGACGGACGCGGATCATTGGATCCTGAGCGTGCTCGGAACGACCGTTCGTCAGGTGACCAGAAATCTCAGGACCTACCGCATCGGTGACGCCGCCAAGGACATCTACGATTTCACCTGGCGCGAGCTGTGCGACTGGTATCTCGAGATGGCGAAGCCGCGCCTCTACGCGGGAGCCGATGCGCCGGGCGCCCAGGCGGTGCGCTTCACGGCCCAGCGCGTGTTCGGGACGGTGCTGAGGCTTCTGCATCCCTTCATGCCGTTTCTCTCCGAGGAGCTCTGGCACGCCCTTCCGGGCACGGAGGGGGATGTCTGCGTGGCGGAGTGGCCGGCACCGGCGCGCACCGCAAACAAGGAGGCCGAAGCGAAGATCGAGCTCCTGAAAGAGGTGGTGGGGGCGATTCGGAATCTCCGTTCGGAGATGAACATCGCGCCAGCGCGGAAGACGCCGGTCCTGATCCGCGCCACCGGTCCGGAGTCGGACCTCATTCGCGACCAGGCGGACATGATCACCCTCCTGGGCAAGGCGGAGCGTCTGGAGGTGAGCGCCACGTTGAAGAAGCCCGCGGTGTCCGCATCCACCGTGGTACGGGGTCACGAGATCTTTCTGCCCCTCGAGGGGTTGATCGACGTGGAGACCGAGCGGAAGCGCCTCGAGAGGGAGCTGGGCAAGGTCATGCGGGACTTCGACCAATCAATGCGCAAGCTCCAGAACGAGGACTTCCTGGGCAAGGCGAAAAAGGACGTCGTGGAGCGCGAGCGCACGCGCCTTGAATCGCTGGGCGCGACGAAGGAGAAACTGGAACGGAACCTCGAGGTGCTGCGGTGAGGTCCGCGATCCGTCCCTCGGGGCGGTTCCGAGCGGCGCTCGCGGTGTGGACCGCGTGCGCGTGGGCGTGCGGGTACGCGGGCCTTGCCTCCGGAGCGCCGCCGAAGCGGGAACCCCTGACGGCGCAGGCCGACCCCGTCGGCCGGGACGTGGCGGTCACCGTGTACAAGGACAACGTCGGAGTCGTCAAGGATCGCCGGAAGGTTGCGGTGCCCGCCGGCGAATCGGATCTCAGGTTCGCCGAGGTTGCGTCGAGCATGGATCCGACCTCCGTGCACTTGCGCTCCCTGGGGAGGGCCGACGTTCAGATTCTCTGGCAGGACTACCGGTACGACCTGGCGAGCACCGACAAGCTGCTCGAGAAGTACGTCGATCAGCCCATCGAGATCGCGACCAAGGACGAGCAGGTGAAAGGCGGGACCCTCCTCGCGTACGACCCGATGTCGCTCGTGATTCAGACCGGGGGCGGCGCGATTGCGCTCGTGACCCGCGCGGAGGTGCGGCAAGTAGGGCTCCGCGAGCTTCCAACAGGCTTGATCACACGCCCGACTCTGCTCTGGCGGGTCCGCGCGCCGAACGGCGGAGAGCGCGAGCTCGAGGTGTCCTACCTGACGGGCGGCATGGACTGGCACGCGGAATACGTTGCGGTCCTGGAGGAGGACGGATCCAGCCTCGAGCTTTCGGGCTGGGCTTCGGTCGAAAACCGTTCGGGGGCGACGTACGACAACGCGAAGCTCAAGCTCATCGCCGGGACCATCCACCGGGCCTCCATGCCGCGCCCGATTCCCTACCTGGAAGGGATTCGGGCCATGGCCAAACAGGAGGCGGAGGTGCAGGAACGCGGGTTTTTCGAATACCACCTCTACGAGCTGCCCCAGCGGGCGACGCTCGCGAACAACGAGGTGAAGCAGGTTGGATTGTTCCACGCCTCCGGCGTCCGCTCGATTCGGAAATTCACCTACGACGGCTCCTTGGACGGCAGCCAGGTCCAGGTCCGGATGGAATTTCAGAACGATGCGCCCTCCGGACTCGGCATGCCCCTCCCGGAGGGGGTTGTGCGGGTCTTCCAGCGTGATACGGACGGCTCGCTGGAGATGGTGGGGGAGGACCGCATCCAACATACGGCGAAGAACCAGACGGTCCGGGTTTCGGTGGGCTCCGCCTTCGACATCGCGGCCGAGCGCAAGCAGACCGACTTTCGGCAGATCAGCTCGAAGGTGAGCGAGTCCTCCTATGAGATCACGCTCACCAGCCACAGGAAGGAAGCGGTGGAAGTTATCGTGACCGAGCACGGGGACGGTCACTGGGAAATCGTGAAATCCACCGCGCCGCATCAGAAGAAGGACTCGCGGACCTTCGAATTCAGGGCTCGATGCGAACCCGAGAAGCCGTTCACGGTCGCGTACACGATCCGGGCGCAGGCGTGAGCGCGGAGCGATTGCACGCTTCGGGGGCCGGGCCCCCTTCGCGCGAGGGAGGGCGCTCCGCACGCGCGGACACGTTCCCCGGCCGGGATCTGACCCCCGCCGGGTTCAAGCTGGTCGCCCCCTATCGGCCGCTGGGGGATCAACCCCGCGCGATCGAGGAGCTGACCGAGGGACTGAAGCGCGGCGACCGCTACCAGACGCTCCTGGGCGTCACCGGCTCGGGGAAAACCTTCACGATCGCCAACGTGATTCAGGCGGCGGCCCGGCCCACGCTCGTGATCTCCCACAACAAGACCCTCGCCGCGCAGCTCTACGCGGAGTTCAAGAGCTTCTTCCCGGAGAACGCGGTGGGCTACTTCGTCTCCTACTACGACTACTACCAGCCCGAGGCGTACGTCCCGCAGACGAATACCTACATCGAGAAGGACGCCTCCATCAACGACGACATCGACCGTCTGCGTCTGGCCGCGACGAGCGCGCTCTTCGAGCGGCGGGACGTGATCGTGGTGGCGAGCGTTTCCTGCATCTACGGCTTGGGCTCGCCGGAAGATTTCCGTCGCGAGATGCTCCTCGTCCGGGTGGGGGATCGGATCACGCGCGATGCCATCCTGGCCCAGCTCGTCCACAACCAGTACACGCGGAACGACTTGGACCTGAAGCGCGGGACCTTCCGCGCGCGGGGTGACGTGGTCGAGGTCCATCCTGCCTACGAAGAAACGGCGATCCGGATCGAGCTTTTCGGAGACGACGTGGAGCGGATCGCGGTCTTCGATCCCCTCACCGGGAAGACGCTCAAGCCGATCACCACGGCGGCGATCTACCCCGCGAAGCACTTCGTTACCACGCCGGTCCGGATCCAGGAGGGGACCCGGCTCATCCGGGAGGAGCTGACGGAGCGTCTGGAGGTGCTCCGCGCGGAGGGGAAGCTCCTCGAGGCGCAGAGGCTCAAGATGCGAACCGAATACGATCTCGAGATGCTGAACGAGATCGGCTACTGCGCCGGAATCGAGAACTACTCGCGCCCGCTTTCCGGACGGAAGCCCGGGGAGCGGCCGCAATGTCTCCTCGACTATTTCCCGGAGGATTTCCTCCTGATCGTCGACGAGTCCCACGTCACCATTCCCCAGATCGGGGGCATGTACGAAGGGGACCGCTCGCGAAAGCAGACGCTGGTCGACTACGGCTTCCGGCTCCCCTCCGCGCTCGACAATCGCCCCCTCCGGTTCGACGAGTTCGAGCGGCTCACGGGGCAGACGATCTACGTGTCGGCGACGCCGAGCGACTACGAGCTCAAGAAATCGGGCGGCGTCATCGTGGAGCAGATCATCCGCCCGACGGGCCTCATCGATCCCAGGATCTCGATCCGGCCGACGAAGGGTCAGATCGATGATCTTCTCGAAGAGATCAAGCGGCGCGTGGAACGTGGGGAGCGCGTGCTCGTGACGACGCTCACGAAGAGGATGTCGGAGGACCTGACCGAGTACCTGTTCCAGGCGGGCGTGAACGTGCGCTACATCCATTCCGACATCGACGCCATCGAGCGCGTGGAGATCCTGCGCGCGCTGAGGCTTCAAAGGGTGGACGTGCTCGTGGGGATCAACCTGCTCCGGGAGGGCCTCGACCTCCCCGAAGTGTCGCTGGTCGCGATTCTGGACGCCGACAAGGAAGGATTCTTGAGATCGGAGACCTCGCTGATCCAGACCTCCGGGCGCGCGGCGCGCCACATCAACGGCGAGGTGATCCTCTACGCGGACCAGGTCACCGGTTCCATGCGGCGGGCGCTCGAGGAGATGAACCGCCGGCGCGAGGCGCAGGTCCGCTACAACGAGGCGCACGGGATCACGCCGCAGACCATCGTGAAGTCCCTCGACGAGGTGCTCCGGAGCACGACGGTGGCGGACGCGGGCACGCCGCTTGCCCCCGAGGATCTTCTTCCAAGCGACGCGCTTCGCCTGGATCGTGAATCACTGATCGAGCTGCTCGAGCGGGAGATGCTCGCTGCGGCGGCTCGCGAAGAATTCGAGGCGGCGGCGTCCCTGCGCGACCGCCTCGACGAGCTCCGGCTTGAAGCCGGGAAGGAGCGTTCGCATGCGCCTCGAATCGATCGCCGCACCTCTGGTCCGGATCGCGTTGACCGAGGACATCGGGGGCGGGGACGCAACGACCGAAGTCGTCATTGACCCCAAGGCCCGCGTCCGCGCGCACATCGAAGCGCGCGGCAAGGGTGTCCTCGCGGGGAACACGGTCGCCGCGATCGCCTTCGCGGAGCTGGACCCCGAGGTCGAGATCGACTGGCTCGCTCCGGAGGGATCCGAGGTCAAGCCGGGCATCAAGATCGCCGAAATCCGCGGACGGGCGCGCGCGATCCTGAGCGCGGAGCGCGTCGCGCTCAATTTCCTCCAGCGTCTCTCCGGCGTGGCGACGCTGACCCGCGCGTTCCTCCGCGCTGTGGAGGGGACCGACGTCCAGATCCTGGACACGCGAAAAACGACGCCGAGTCTACGCATGCTCGAGAAACACGCGACCCAGGTGGGCGGGGCCCTGAACCACCGCTTCGGCCTCTTCGATGGGATGCTGATCAAGGAGAACCACGCCCGTGTCGCCGGGGGGCTGACGCGCGCGGTGGAAAAGGCGCGGGCGCGCTCGCTCGGCCTTCCGGTCATGGCCGAGGCGCGCACCGTCGAAGACGCGGAGATCCTCGCGACCCTGGGAGTCGATCGCATCCTCCTCGACAACTTCACGCCGGGGCAGGTCGCGGTGGCGGTGAAGCGCATCCGGGCGCTGGCCAAAGGAGGAAAGCTCGAGCCCGCGCGGGGCACGGTCGGGAGCGCGCGGCGCGGCGGATCCGCCAAGGGGGGCGGCGCGACGGCGGTAGCGGTGCCCGATGCGATGCCGGAAATCGAAGTATCCGGAGGCATCCGCCTCGAGAACGTGCGCGACTTCGCATTGCCGGGTGTCAAGTACATCTCCGTCGGGGCGCTCACCCACTCCGCCCCGGCGTTGGATCTCTCGCTTCTGGTCGCGGATGTCTCGTAGACCCCACGCGCCGTGAAGCCCGAACCAACCCGCGCGATGTCCGCCCAGCGGTTCCTCGGCGTCCCGGTGGAAGCGCACGCTCACCTCGAATCGACCAACGACGAGGTCTTTCGGCGCGCGCGGGAAGGAGCACCCGAGGGGCTCGTGGTCGTCGCGGAGCATCAGACCCAAGGAAGAGGACGTCTCGGCCGAAGCTGGTTCGACGCCGCGGGACGCTCGCTCCTGTTCTCGGTCCTGCTCAAGCCGGCCGTGCCGCTCCAGTCCTACCCGCTTCTGGCCCTGGTCCTGGCCTCGTCGGTCGCGGACGCGGGAGCCGAAGCGGCGGGCGAGACGCTCGCCGTGAAATGGCCGAACGACGTGGTGCATCGGGGAAGGAAGCTCTGCGGCGTGCTCGCGGAATCCCGCTCGCTCGCCCCGGGGAAGCCACCGGTCCTCGTCCTCGGGGCGGGCGTGAACGTGAACCAGCTCGAGGAGGATTTCCCGCCCGAGATCCGGGGTCGCGCCACCTCGCTGCGGATCGCGGCGGGCGGCCGCGCGTTCGCCATTCCGGAGTTTCTTGCGGCCGTCCTGGCGCGCTTCGAGCGTGACGTCGCGCTCGCGCGCCGGGACGATCCCCGCCCGCTCTTCGAGCGCGTCCGCCCGCGCCTGCCCGCCCCCGGCGCCCAGGTGCGCGTCGCGCTCGGCGAGCGTACGGTGGAAGGGGAGGTCACGGAAGTGACCGAGACCGGCGCGCTCCGCGTGCGCGACCGGGCGAGCGGCGTGGTGGAGACCCTGGCCGCCGGAGTCCTGGAATGAAGTGCCCGTCGTGCGGTCATCTGGAAGACAAGGTGATCGATTCCCGTTCGGCCAAGGAAGGCCAGGCGATCCGCCGCCGCCGCGAGTGCCTGGCCTGCCAGCGCCGATTCACGACCTACGAGACCGTGGAGACGACGCCCCTGCTCGTGATCAAGAAGGACGGAAGGCGCGAGCCGTTCAGCCGGGACAAGATCTTGAACGGCCTGCTCCGCGCGTGTGAGAAGCGGCCGATTCCCGCGGAGAAGATCCACGCGATCGTGGATACCCTCGAGGCGGAGCTGATGCAGAAGGGTTTGGACGAGGTCCATTCGAGCGAGATCGGCGAGCGGGTCATGGCGGCACTTCACCAGCTCGACGAGGTGGCCTACGTCCGGTTCGCCTCGGTGTATCGGCACTTCAAGGATCTGAATCAGTTCTTGGAAGAGCTTCGGTCGCTCCTCAAGTGATCCCGCCGCTTCTCGCCGTCGCGCAAGACCCCGAGCGTCCGATGTCCTTCCTCGAGCATCTGGAGGAGCTCCGCGCCGCCGTGTGGCGGAGCGCCACGATCGCCCTGGTGCTCATCGCAGGGGCATGGGTGTTCTCGGGTCGCCTCCTCGACGCGCTCATCTTGTGGCTTCTCCGCGGAGAGAGGGCCCTGGCTCTCTCCCCCACGGAAGCCTTTTCCGCCCGGGTCGAAGTGGCGCTCTGGACGGGCGGGGTCGTGGCGCTCCCTTACGTGATGTTCGAGCTGTGGCGGTTCGTGGCGCCCGGATTGAAGAAGAACGAGCGTCGTTTCGCGATCCCCTGGATGGTGGCTTCGGCGGCGCTCCTCTATCTCGGCGTGGCGTTCGCGCTCAAACTCCTGCTCCCCATGATCGTCCGGATGCTCCAGTCGTTCGCGACCGGCCAGATCGAGTCGCGCATGTCGCTCCTTTCGCTCCTTCACTTCTCGGTGAAGATGGCGGCGGGATGCGGGCTCCTGTTCCAGCTCCCCCTGGTGCTCTGTCTCCTCGCATGGTTCGGGATCGCCTCGCCGAAGGTGCTCGCGCGCCAGTGGCGGCACGCGGTGTTCTTTATCGCGCTCGCCGCGGCGGTGGTCACTCCCGGCGATGGACCGTCGATGCTGATCCTCTCGGCGCCCCTGATCCTCCTCTATTTCGTGAGCCTGGTATTCGCCTGGGCGATCTGGCGCGGCCGCTGGAAGGGGCGCCGGGAGCCGGGCGAGCTGGGCTAGGAAGGCGACCCGTGCTCCTCGCGATCGATGTGGGCAATACGGAAGTGACCCTCGGGCTCTTCGACGGCCGCCACCTCACGCGCTCGTTTCGCCTGAGCAGCGAGACCCGGCGGACCGCGGACGAGCTCGAGCTCTATCTGACCCAGGTGTTTCCCGAGCTCGCCTCGCGGGGCGGTCACGCCGGGGTGCTCGCCTCGGTCGTCCCGACCGCGACGCGGTCCTACTTCGAGGCCTCCCGGAGGGTCTGCGGGCGGGACCCGCTCGAGGTCTCCTCGCTCATTCCGTCGGGGGTGGAGATCGACTACCGCGATCCCCAGTCCGCGGGAGCCGACCGGATCGCGAACGCGGCCGCGGCGCTCAGGCTCTACGGCGCGCCCGTCATCGTCGTGGATTTCGGCACGGCGACCACGTTCGACGTGATCGTGAAGGATCGCCGGTACATCGGCGGGGTCATCGCTCCCGGCGTCATCACGGGCGCGGAGCACCTGATCCGGCGTGCCGCGCGGCTATCGGCGTTCGAGCTGCGCGCTCCGGAGCACGTGGTGGGGCGAAGCACGGAGGAAAGCCTCCAGTCGGGCGTCTACTACGGCGCGGTCGGTCAAGTGGACGCCATCGTCCGTCGCATCGCCGCCGAAGAGCGGATCCGGCCGATGGTCGTGGCGACGGGCGGCCTCGCCTCGATGATCGCCGCCCACTCGGAGACGATCGAGAAAGTGGACCCCGACTTGACGCTCCACGGACTTCGGATCATCTACGAGCTGAACCGGCCGGACGCGCCGGCGACGGCCCGCGCCGCCCCGGCGAAATCCCAGCCACGCCGGGCACCGCATACCCGCGCCAAGTCCAAGAAACATCGGAAGTAACAGGCGTTCTCGGAAGGGATCGATGGGGGTTGCGCTCGCAGGCGGCATCGGGTAGAGTCTCTTCGATTAGCACTCGATTGGGTATAGTGCCAACGCACGGTTGACGAGCCCGACGGCCGCTTCTGGCCGTGCGGGCGAGGCAAGGAGGAACAAAGATCCATGGCCAAGCAGCTGCAGTTCGACTCCGCGGCGCGTGACGCGCTCCAGCGCGGCGTGGACAAACTGGCGAACACCGTCCGGGTCACGTTGGGCCCACGGGGAAGGAACGTCGTCCTCGACAAGAAATTCGGCGCGCCCACGATCACGAACGATGGGGTCACGATCGCGAAAGAGATCGAGCTGGAGGATCCCTATGAAAACATGGGGGCCCAGCTCCTCAAGGAAGTAGCCACCAAGACGCAGGACGTGGCCGGGGACGGCACGACAACGGCCACCGTGTTGGCGCAGTCGATGGTTCATTCCGGGCTCAGGCTCGTGACCGCGGGCGCCAATCCCATGTTCCTGAAGCGGGGCATGGACCGCGCGGTGCAGGCCGTCGTCGCGGAGCTGAAGAAGCAGTCCAAGCCGATCAAGACGCCGGCCGAGATCGCGAACGTCGCGACCATTTCGGCGAACAACGATCCTGAGATCGGGAAGCTGATTTCGGAGGCGATGGAGAAGGTCGGCAAGGATGGGGTCATCACGGTAGAAGAGGCGAAGAGCCTCGACACCTCGCTCGAGGTGGTCGAAGGGCTCCAGTTCGACCGCGGGTATCTCTCGCCCTACTTCGTGACCGATTCGGAGAGAATGGAAGCGGTCCTCGAGGACGCGTTCATCTTGATCCACGACAAAAAAGTCGCCTCGATCAAAGAAATCCTCCCGATCCTCGAAAAGGTCTCGCAGGTCGGCAAGCCGCTCCTCGTGATTTCGGAGGACATCGAGGGGGAGGCCCTCGCCACCCTTGTGGTCAACAAGCTGCGCGGCGTCCTGAATGTCGCGGCGGCGAAGGCTCCGGGATTCGGCGATCGCCGCCGGGCGATGCTCGAGGACATCGCAATCCTGACGGGCGGCCGCCTCATCACGGAGGAGGCGGGTTTGAAGCTCGAAAACACGATCCTCTCCGATCTCGGCCGCGCCAAGCGTATCGTCGTGGACAAGGACAACACGACCATCATCGAAGGCGCGGGGAAGAAGGCCGACATCAAGGCACGCGTGGATCAGATCCGCAAGGAGATCGAGGACTCCACGTCGGACTACGATAAGGAAAAGCTCCAGGAGCGCCTGGCGAAGCTCGCCGGCGGGGTCGCCGTCGTCAACGTGGGTGCCGCGACCGAGGTGGAGCTCAAGGAGAGGAAGGCGCGGGTGGAAGACGCGCTCGCCGCCACCAAGTCCGCCGTCGAGGAGGGGATCGTGCCCGGCGGGGGCGTGGCCCTCTTGCGGGCGCAGCCCGCGCTCGCGGGGCTGGAAGCGAAGGGGGACGAGAAGTCCGGGATCGAGATCGTCTCCCACGCGCTCGAGAGCCCGGTCAAGATGATCGCGTCCAACGCAGGCGCCGAGGGCTCCATCGTCGTCGAGCGGCTCAGGACGCAGAAGGGCGCGATGGGCTACAATGCCGCCACCGGGCAGTACGAGGATCTCTTCCAATCCGGGATTGTCGATCCGACCAAGGTGACCCGTTCGGCGCTCCAGAACGCGGTCTCGATCGCCTCCCTCCTCCTCACGACCGAAGCGGTGATCACCGATATTCCCGAAGAGGAGAAGCCGAGCATGCCGGGCGGTGGGATGGGGGGAATGGAATAACGAGCCGTACCATCGGTTGAGTCGGCCGCGGCCTCTGGGGCATGCCCCGGAGGCCGTCGTTGTTGGCGGGGGCACGCCTGGGACTTTCCCCCGAACACCCGGTATAGAAGGAGGGCGCCCAGGCCGATAAGGTGTCGATCGGCGGGCTTCATTTCATTGCGGCGGTGCGGCACCGTGCGGAATGCAAGTCGGCGACGTGCGGCATGACCATGGGGCACGGCATCCTTAGGGGCGAGACCGGAATAATCCCCGGAGACCCAAGGAAATAGGCCGCCGGGCGCGGGAAATGCTTCCCGTGGCGTTGGGCGTCCGGCGAGCCGTATCCTCACCTGAACCCGAGCATGGAATCCTGGAGACCGTTCGTGAGTTTTGAAGCGCTGACGCTCGACAAAGAAGAGCTGATCGTGAAACGCGGCGCGGCGATCGCGCCGTACACGACCTTCGGGATTGGAGGCCCCGCGGATGTCCTCGCGGAGGCATACACCGAGCGCGCGCTGCAGCAGGTCGTGCGCGAGGCGATCGCGAGTCGCATGCGATGGCTCCTGATCGGCGGCGGGAGCAACCTCCTGGTCGGGGACGCGGGGTTCCGCGGCCTGGTCATTGTGAACCGCATCGAGCACCTGCGGGTGAACGGAAACCGGGTCGTCGCGGGCGCCGGAGCCGATCTGGGAGAAGTGGTGGAAGCCGCCCGTGAGAGTTCTCTATCCGGAATTGAGTTCGCGATCGATATCCCCGGCACCGTGGGGGGTGCCATCCGCGGCAACGCGGGAGCGTTCGGCCGTTCGGTGGGGGACATCTCGGTCCGCATTCGTCTCCTGGAAGGCACGGATCTCGTCGACCGCGCTCCGGCGGAGCTGGGTTTCGCCTACCGGCACAGCCGCCTGAAGCAAAACGACCACATTGTCGTTGAAGCGGAGTTCGAGCTAACGCCGGGCGACCGCGCGGAAATGGACCGCGTAATGGGGCAGCACGCGGCCCAGCGCGCGCGCCGTAAGGAGAAGGGGCTTCATACCGCCGGCTGCTTCTTCAAGAACCCGATCCTGGCGGACGGCCAGAAGGTCGCTGCCGGGCAGCTCCTCGAGGCCGCGGGGGCGAAGGAGATCCGTGACGGCGGCGCCGGGGTCCACGCCTACCACGCGAACTACATCGTGAACATGGGGGGCGCCTCGGCCGACGAAGTCTTACGGGTCGCCCGCGAGATGAAGCGCCGCGTTCAGGAATCGGTTGGCATCACCCTGGAAGAAGAGGTGATGGTGGTGACGGACCCGCCGGCTCCAGGCCGCGTGTAGACGCCCGCACCCAGCGGGCGTAGAGTCCCAGGTGCAGCCACTCTGGACTCGAAGCGAGGCTTCACATGGATCCGCTCGTCGGCAGGACCCTCTCCCACTTCCGGGTCGAGGAACGGCTCGGGTCCGGCGGCATGGGGGTCGTCTACCGCGCTCGCGACACGACCCTCGGGCGGGACGTCGCAATCAAGATGCTGCCCGAGGAAGTCTCCAAAGACTCGGCACGCCTCGGTCGCCTTCGGCGTGAAGCGAAGCTTCTCGCAACGCTCAATCACCCTGGCATCGCCGCAATTTACGGTTTCGCGCGACCGCGTCGCGTGAACCAGTTCCTTGTTCTCGAGCTCGTGGACGGCGAATCCTTGACCGACCGGCTGCGGCGCGGGCCGCTCGCGATCGAGGAGACGATCCGGGTCACCGGGGAGATCGCGAGCGCGCTGGAAGCGGCGCACGAGCGCGGCGTCATTCACTGCGATATCAAGCCCGGCAATGTGATGCTGACGTCGCGAGGTGCTGTCAAGATCCTCGACTTCGGCTTGGCCCGCCACGCGCATCCCCCCGGGGATCCGGAGGAGACGGCGTCGCTGGCGAGTCCAAGCACGGCCACCGGTGCGGTAGGCGCCGCGGGCACCCCGGGCTACATGAGCCCGGAGCAGATCCTGGCCCGGCCGCACGACCTCCGCGTCGATGTTTTCGGGTTTGGATGCGTCCTCTACGAGTGCCTCACCGGGCAGCGCGCGTTCCCCGGCGTATCCATTTCGGAGAGGCTGGACGCGGCCGTTTCGCGCGAGCCCGATTGGCACACTCTGCCGGTCGGGACGCCGCGCCGGCTCCGCCGGCTCCTCGTAGCCTGCCTGGAGCGGGATCCGCAGCGGCGGCTCGCCGATATGGGCGCGGCGAGGAAGGAAATCGAAGAGCTGGCACGTTCTCTCCGCGAGACTTCCGAATCACGCCCCGCGGCGGGCGGCTCGCCTGCGAACAATATCCCGGAGCAGTTGACGAGCTTCGTGGGCCGGGAGGCCGAGGTCGGCGTGTGCTTGGAGATGCTCCGGCGCTGCCGCCTCCTGACGCTGACCGGAAGCGGGGGCTGTGGGAAGACGCGCCTCGCGCTGAAGCTCGCAGAGACGCTCCGGAGTGTCTTCCCAGACGGTACCTGGTTGGTGGATCTTGCCCCGCTGGTCGATCCCTCGCGCGTTCCGGTCATCGTGGCCTCGACGCTCGGGATCTTTGAGGAGGTCGAGATGCCGCTCCTTGGCACCGTCTCGCGGCAACTCGCCGACAAGCGTCTGCTCCTCATCCTCGACAATTGCGAGCACGTGCTTGGCTCCTGCGCCAAGCTGGCCCGCGAGCTTCTCGAGAATTGCCGCGACATCGTCGTACTGGCCACGAGCCGGGAACCCATGCATCTTCCGGGGGAGCAGGCCTACCCGGTTCCGACCATGGCCGTGCCCGATCCCGAGCTGGGTCTCCGCGAGATCGAATCCGTCGAGTCCGTCCGGCTCTTCACGGAACGCGCGCGCGCGCTGGTTCCGCAATTCCACCTTTCTGCGAGGACGGCGCCCGCCGTGGCCGAAATCTGCCGCCGCCTGGACGGCATCCCGCTCGCGATCGAGCTCGCCGCCGCGCGGATCAAGCTCCTCACGCCGGAGGAAATCCGAAGTATGTTGGGAGACCGTTTCCGCCTTCTGGTCGGAGGGAGCGGGTCCGGGCTCCCGAGACATCAAACCCTTGCGGCGACGATTGAGTGGAGCTACGCCCAGCTCGATGAAGGCGAGCGCAGGGTGTTCCGCTCGCTGGCCGTCTTCACACGCGGCTGGGGGCTCGAGGCGGCCACTGCGATTTGCGGGAAGGAGGGGACCGACCGTCTTCACCTCGTCGAGGTCATGACGCGCCTCGTCGACAAGTCGCTCGTATTGGCGGAGCAGTCGCAAACGAGCGAATCACGGTGCCGCTATCTCGAGACGGTTCGCCAGTACGCCCTGGATAGACTGAAGGACGAGCGGGAGGAGAAGAGGGTACGAGAGCGGCATCTGGCGTACTTTCTCGATCTCGCAGAGCGCGCCGCCCCTGAGCTCACCGGGTCGGCGCAGGCCGTGTGGCTATCCCGGCTCGAAGTCGATCATGAGAATCTGCTCGCGGCCCTCGACTGTAGCTTCGGCTCTGGCGGCCTAGATGAGACCGCCCTCCGGCTCGCGACCGGTCTCTGGCGATTTTGGTTGGCCCACGGCCACCTCACGCTCGGCCGGCGCCTCTTAGAGGAAGCCCTTCGGCGTCCAGGCGCCCTGGCCGCCTCGCAGACGCGCGCCGAAGCGCTTGTCGGCGCGGGGGCGCTTGCCTTCCACCAAAACGATTGGGACATCGGCCGGACCTTTTTCCAAGAGTCCCTGGAGATTTCGCGTGCCACCGGGCATCGCGAAGGGATCGGGCACGCCCTGGTTGGTCTGGCCAATCTATCCCTGGGACAGGGAGACTACCGGGCGGCCAGCCGGATCTACCGCGAGGCGATGGTGATCTTCGAGGAGACAGGCCAACGGCGCGGGGTCGGACTCGCCCTCAGTAACCTGGGTCGCGTCGCCGAGCTGCAAGGAGACTTCGATTCGGCGTTCCCGCTCTACGCGCAGGGGATCGAAGTCTTCCGCGAGATGGGAGACGTCGCTTCCATGGCGCTCCGTCTTTCGTCTCTGGGCGACCTCGCGCTGAAACTCGGGCGCAGCGATACCGCGCGAGATTACCTGGTCGAGAGCCTGAAGCTCATCCGGGATCTGGAGGAGCGCCGGGCCGGAGCCTACGCTCTCGCGCGGTCGGCGGCCCTCGCGACGCAGGAGAGGCGATTCCGTGATGCCGCGGTCCTCTACGGCGCGTCGGACGCGCTTCGAACGAGAATCGGTCCGAGCATGACCCCGAGAGAATCTTCCGAGCATGAATCGCGGGTTGCCCGGACGCGCGTGGAATTCGGCCATGACCGCTTCGCCGCCGCATGGGCGGAAGGGCAGACGCTTTCGTTCGCGGGAGCGATCACCTACGCTCTCGAATGCCTCGAAACGACCTGCTCCAGCCTGCCGGGTCCAGCGTCCCGATTCTCCGGGAGTCCTTGACACCCCTTCCTCCCGCCCGATAACGTCGGGCGCTATGGCCCCCTTTCAAAAGAGCGCGCGCCTCCAGGCCTTGCCGCGCTATCTCTTCGCCGAGCTGGAACGGAAACGCCGTGAGGCCGAGTCCGCGGGGAGGGAGGTTTTCGATCTCTCGATCGGGGATCCCGACCTTCCGACGCCCGATTTCATTCTCGACAGGTTGGCCCAGGGCGCCCGGGACCCCCGCCACCACCGGTATCCCACGAGCGGCGGTCTCCTCGAAGCGCGTACGGCCGTCGCGGACTGGTTTGCGGAGCGGTTCGGCGTTGCGGTCGATCCCGCCCGGGAGATCGCGATCCTCATCGGCTCGAAGGAAGGGATCGGGCATTTTCCCCTCGCGATGCTCGATGCGGGAGATGAGGCACTCCTCCCCGACCCCGGGTATCCCGTGTACATCGCGGGAACGGTCTTCGCGGGCGCGAAGCCGGTTCGCTTTCCGATTCGCGAGGCGGCCGGGTTCGTCCCCGACCCACGCGACCTCGACAAGCACGTCACGCCGCGCACCCGCCTCGTCTTCGTGAACTACCCCAACAACCCGACGGGCGCCACCGCGGAGCGCGTCTTCTACGAGGATCTGGTCGCGTGGGCAGAGCGCCGCGACCTGATCGTCGTCAGCGACGCCGCCTACTCGGAGCTCTACTATGCCGAGCCGCCGCCGAGCATCCTCTCGGTGCCGGGCGCCCGCGACCGCGCGATCGAGTTCCACTCCTTCTCGAAGACGTTTAACATGACGGGGTGGCGGATCGGCTTCGCCGTGGGAGCCCCGGCCCTGATCGACGCCCTGGTCCAGCTCAAGGCGAACGTGGACTCGGGCGCCCCCCAGGCCATTCAGCTGGCGGCGGCGTCGGGGCTGGCATCGCTCGGCGTCCACGGCCCCGCGCTGCGCGCCGTCTACCGCGAGCGGCGCGATCTCGCGCTGGACGAGCTGCGGAGGCTCGGCTGCCCGATCCGGACGCCGGGCGGCGCTTTCTATCTCTGGGGGCGAGTTCCCGAAGGGGTGTCCTCGATGGAATTCGTCACGCGCGTGTTCGACAAGACAGGGGTCCTTCTCACACCCGGAACCGGATTCGGCTCCGAGGGAGAAGGGTACTTTCGCATCGCTCTTACCTCATCGGCGGATGCCCTCCGCCGCGCGCTCCAGAAGCTCGAATCGCTCGCGCCTTGGAAGGCGCCCCATGCCTCGGCGTCCCCAATCTCCCGCTAGTCTCGCCGCCAAAGCCCCGGCTCGCGAGCTCCTCGACTGGCTCCGCCTCGCGCGGATTCAAGCCTACGGTCATCTCGGGGTGACCCAAAAGGAGCGCGACTTGGGTCAGAGAATCGAAGCGGACGTGGAGCTGGCCTACGCGCCGATGCCGACGCGCCGCCCGGACGTGCTCGACGACGCGATCGATTATGAGGAGGTGCACCGGCTCGTCCGCTCCCAGATCGAGATGTCGCGGTGCCGCCTCCTCGAGACGCTCGCCGAAGAGCTGGCGTTGGCCTTGATCCAGGAGTTCGATTCGCCTCGCGTGCGGGTGCGCGTGCGCAAGCTTCACGTCCCGGTCGATGATTTCACGACGATCCCGGAAGTCGTCGTCGAAAGGGCGCGCGCATGAGCAAGGTGTTCGTGGGCGTCGGGTCCAACCTCGGGGATCGCGAGTTTCTCATCCGCAAGGCGGTCGAAGCGATGCGCGACCTGCCACGCACGCTCGTCGTCCGGGTATCCTCGCTCTACGATACCGACCCGGTGGGGGAGGTCGATCAACCGGCGTTCCTGAACGCGTCGGTATGGCTCGAGACCACGCTCGAGCCGAGAGAGCTGCTCTGGCAGCTCCTCCTCATCGAGAAGCGGATGGGCCGGGTACGGTCGCAGCGGTGGGGACCGCGTCCGATCGATCTCGATCTCCTCTTCTACGGAGAGGAGACCGTGGACGAGCCCGATCTGAAAATCCCGCATCCTGAGGCGCACCGGAGGGCGTTTGTGCTTCTGCCCCTTCTGGAGCTGGACCCGGATTTCGTGCACCCGATCACGGGGGAATCGATTCGCAAGATGATCAAGAAGCTCCCTCCGAACCCTCCGGTCCGCAAGGGCGGGCGGTTCTGGTACTGATCCGGGTCAGGGCGAGTGCCGGGACGGTACATTGCGGTCGAGGGCGTCATCGGAGTCGGAAAAACAAGCCTGGCGAAACTTCTGTCCGAGCGTCTCCACGCCAAGTTGATCCTCGAGGAGCCGGAGGGAAACCCGTTCCTCGAGGATTTCTACAAAGATCCCCGGCGGTACGCCTTCCAGACCCAGATGTTCTTTCTCGTGAATCGGTACCAGGAGTTGAAGCAGAGAACGCAGCCCGATCTCTTTCACGAAGGAATCGTGAGCGACTATATGTTTCAGAAGGACCGGATTTTCGCGAATATCAACCTGAGCGATCGGGAGCTTCATATCTACAACCAGATCGCGCCGCTTTTGGAGCGGGATCTCGCGCCGCCGGACCTCGTCGTCTACCTGCAGGCGGGTTCCGATGTCCTCCTGGAGCGCATCCACCAGCGGGGTCGCGGGTATGAGCGGCTGATGGAACCCAAGTACATCGGGACCCTCGTCGAGGCGTACAATTACTTCTTCTTCCATTTTCGCGAGGCGCCGCTCCTCGTCGTGAACACGAATGAGATGAATTTCGTGCATCGGAGGCAGGATTTGGAGGACCTGATCGCCCGCATCGAGACCCACCGGGACGGGATTGCTTACGTGAGCCCAAGCTCGAGCGCGGAGGAGAGATCGTGACGACCGATCCTCGGATCACACGCCCGAAGGTCACCGTTCGCACGATCCGTGACATGAAGACGCAGCGTGTGCGGATCGTTTCCGTGACGGCGTACGATTACCCCAGCGCGCGGCTCGCCGACGAGGCGGGCGTCGACCTGATCCTGGTCGGCGACTCGGTCGGGATGGTCGTCCTGGGATACGAATCGACGATCCCGGTGACCTTGAGCGAGATGGCACATCACCTGAAGGCGGTCCTGCGCGCCCAGCCGCGGGCCCTCGTGGTGGCGGATCTGCCGTTTCTCAGCTTCCAGACGGGCCCCGAGGACGCCGTGCGGAACAGTGGACGCTTGATGAAACGGGGCGCCGAAGCCGTAAAGCTCGAGGGAGGGAGGCGGATGTTGCCGCAGATCCAGGCGATCCTTGCCGCCGACATCCCGGTGATGGGGCATCTCGGCCTCACCCCCCAGTCGGTGCATCAGTTCGGCGGGTACCGGGTGCAAGGACGGGACCCCGCCGCGGCTGACACCCTCCGGAACGATGCGATCGCGCTCGAGCGCGCCGGGTGTTTCGCCGTCGTCCTGGAGGGCGTGCCCCTCGAGCTCGGCAGGGAGATCACCGGGAGCCTGCAGATCCCCACGATCGGCATCGGCGCCGGCGTCCACTGCGACGGTCAGGTGCTCGTGCTCCATGACCTGGTTGGGTTGAGCTTTGGGAAGCCCGCCCGATTCGTGCGGCGCTACGCCGAAGCGGGGGAAACGATCCGGAACGCGATCTCGGCCTTTCGCGAGGACGTGCGGGCAGGTCGGTATCCCTCGGACGAGGAGAGCTACGCCGCGGCGCCGGAGAGACCCGAAACGAAGCCGTGCGGATCGTAACCCGCGGGGCCGACCTGCGCGCGCTCTCCCGTCGCGCGCGCCAGAGCGGTATGAGCGTGGGTTTCGTCCCGACCATGGGCTATCTTCATGAAGGTCATCTCGCCCTGATCCGGCGGGCCCGAAGCGAGCATCACCGAATCGCGGTCTCCGTATTCGTGAACCCGCTCCAGTTCGGGCCGAAGGAGGACTTCGGCCGATATCCCCGAGACGAGGTCCGCGACGTTCGCCTGTGTCGCGACGCGGGCTGCGACTGGTTCTTTCTGCCTCGCGTTCGCGCGCTCTATCCCCCCGGCTTCTCGACCACCGTCGCCCCCGGGCCGCTCGCGGCGCTTTGGGAAGGGGTGGAACGGCCCGGGCACTTCCGCGGCGTCGCGACGATCGTGCTGAAGCTGCTGAATCTGGTGGAACCGGACATGCTCTATCTCGGGCAGAAGGACATCCAGCAGGCGCGCATCGTCCAGAGCATGGTGCGCGATCTCGACCTCTCGACCCGCGTCACCATTTGTCCCACCGTGCGCGAACGGGACGGGCTCGCGCTCTCCTCACGGAACGTCTATTTGGGCCCCGCGGAGCGCCTACGCGCGACGGGGATGATCCGGGCGATGCGTGAGGGTCGCGCCCTGGCGCGCTCCGGGACCCACGACGCGCGTCCGATTCTCACGCGCGTCCGTCGGACGCTGCGCCGCGAGGCGCGTCCCGACTCGGTCGATTACCTCGCTTTGGTGGATCCCGTGACGCTGGAACCCATTCCCAAGCTCGAGCGGGGCGGGGGATTCCTCATCGGGGCCATCCGGATCGGCAAGACCCGGCTCATCGACAACCTCTTCGTGAGGCCGCCCCTCCGTCGCGCGGGGGGCGCGTGAGCGCGCGCCCCCGCTTCGCGGCGGTGGTTCTCGCCGCGGGTCTCGGCAAGCGGATGAATTCGGATCTTCCCAAGGTGTTGCATCCCGCCCTGGGGCGGCCGCTTCTCCTCCACGTGCTCGAGCAGCTCGATCCCCTGGGTCCCCAGCTCACGGTCGTGGTCGTCGGACATCGAGCCCCGCTCGTGCGCGAGGCCCTCGCAGGACGCCAGGTGCTCTTCGCGGAGCAGGTCCCGCAGCTTGGGACCGGCCACGCGGTCCAGATGGCGTGGCCCACTCTCGAATCGGGGCCGGACACGCTCCTCGTGCTTGCCGGCGATATGCCGCTGATCCGGACGGCGACGCTCCGGCGGCTCCTCGAGCGCCACCGGCGCGAGGGAAACGCGGTAACGTTTCTCTCGGGTGTGCTCCAGGATGCTTCCGGGTACGGGCGGGTCATTCGCGACGGCAGGGGAGACTTCGTGAAAATCGTCGAGGAGCGGGATGCCACGCCCGAGGAGCGCGCGGTCTCGGAAGTGAACTCGGGGATCTATTCCTTCTCCCGGGAGCCGCTCCGGGAAGCCCTCGGATTCCTCCGCGCCGACAACCGCCAACAGGAGTATTATCTGACCGACACGCTGTCCTTCATCAGGGACCGGGGGGGTAGGATCGGGGTGGAGCGGGCGTCCGATTCCCGAGAGCTCCTGGGGGTGAACGATCCCGGGCAGCTCGCGGTGGTCGAAGAGGCGTTGCGCGCGTGGAGCGCCTCCTAGCGTGGACGTGCTCTGGGCTGGGTGGCGAATGGCCTATATCAAGAAGTCGGGCGCGGAAGGCGCCTCCAAGCGGCCCTGCCTTTTTTGTGCGATGGCACGGCTCAGGCCCGGGAAGCGAAATCTGATCCTAGCGAGGACGCCCCGGGTGCTCGCGATGCTGAATCGGTATCCCTATAACGTGGGGCACATCATGGTCGCGACGCGACGGCACGCGGCCTCTTTCTCCGACGTGACGGACGAGGAGGCGCTCGAGCTGACGGAATGGCTGGGGCGGGTGGAGGTCGCCCTGACGCGCGAGTACAAGCCGCACGGCTTCAACGTCGGGCTCAACCTCGGCCGCGTTGCGGGAGCCGGGGTTCTGGGACACCTTCACTGGCACGTCGTGCCCCGGTGGAACGGCGACACGAACTTCATGCCGATGACGGCGCGCACCAAGGTGCTGCCCGAAGCGTTGGACCGGACGTACGAGCGCGTCTCGAAGGCGCTCGCCGCGATGGATCGGCGGCCTGGAAAGCGCTCGCGGCGCTGACGCGATCGAGGGACCGCCGTGTCCAAGAAGTCGCGCAACGAGTCGCCGGTTCTCGATTGGGTGCTGGGGCTCTTGTTCCTCCTGATCGCGGCGCTCGCGATGTCGGCGGCGGTTCGGGTCGGACCCCAGGCCGTCGTGAAGCCGAAGCAGCCGATCCGGATCCAGCTCTGGAACGGGAGCGGCCGGGCAGGCCTCGCCGCCGAGCTGGCGTCCTATCTGAGAGACGGCGGGTTCGATGTCTTGGAGGTGGCAAACGCGGATCGCTCGGACTATCGGGCGACGCTGGTGGTCAACCGGGGCGATAACCCCGACCCGGCGAGAGTCGTGGCCGAGTACCTGGGCACGAGCCACGTGATCCAACAGGTAGGGTCCCAGGAAATGATCGACGTCACGGTCATCGTTGGCCGCGACGCGCGGCGGTGGACCCAGCCGCACTAACCAAGGCGGTGCCTGCCTGAGCGGGCGGGCCCGGAGAGGTGACGAGTAACCCTATGTTCAATATCGGGCCGCAGGAAATGTTCATCCTCTTCCTGATCATCATCCTGCTCTTCGGAGCGAAGCGCATCCCGGAGATTGGCAGGTCGATTGGAAGGGGGATTCAGGAGTTCAAGAAGGGCATGCGTGACGTCGAGTCGGAGATCAATCAGCCCGACAAGCCGGAGCCGCCCAAGCCGCACGCGCTCGAGGAACCGAAGAAGCCGTCGTAGGGAGCGCCGGATGCCGAGGCGCCCTACGGCTCCAACGCCGCGGTCTCCAGCCACAGCGGCCTGATCGCGGCCGCGCATTCCTCGAGGCGGCGGCGGTCCTCCTCGCCGAACGCATTGAGGAGCTCGCTTTCCACGTCGAGCAAACCGACCACCGGTCCGGTCGGCTGCCCCAGGGCGGGAACGACGATCTCGGAGCGCGTCGTGCCGAGCGTCGTGAGGTATCGCGGATCCTCCGCTACATCCCCGACCGCCACGGTCGTCCGGCCTTGAACCGCGGCGCCGCAGAGACCCTGGCTCGCGGGGAACCGTGGATGAGCAGGCGCATCCGGCCCGCTCCAGGCGATGACGCGGATCTCCTCGGGAGACACATCGTAGATCCCGACCCAGCGGTAGGGGCCCATCTGACGGATCGCGGCGGCGATTCGTCTGGCCTTTCCCACCCGGTCTCCGGGAAACGAGAGGATCTCCTGGAGCCTCTTCAAGGTCGGATGTAGATCAGGCCTCGAAATAGTTCTCCCGGAAGTCTTCGATCTTGGCGCTCTTGCGGACCGCCTGGAGCCACTCGTTGAACCGTATCTGCCGGCGATCGTTCAAGAGCTTGTTCCGGATGTCCGTGGCCTGCTTGCGGAACTCCTCCTCGGTGGGCCTCGCGTGTTCTTCGACGATGGCGACCAGGGCCGACCAGGTGCCGGTGAGCGGCTGGCTCCATGTTCCCGGGGGTGTGCCGAAGAGCCCCCCCACAATTTTTGGCTCGACGCCAAGATTCCCGAGACGACCATTCCGCGTGATGCCGGCGTCGGTGCCGACGAGGCCGCGGAACCTCTTCGCGGCTTCCGCCTCGCTCATGCCGCCCTGGATCGCGGCCCGCGCCTTCGTGGCCGCATCGGTCGCCTGCGCCAGCTGGAGCGAATGGATGAGCTGTTCCCGCGCGAAGACCCGCGCCTGGGCGAGGGTTCTAAGCCCTTCCGGTTGCCGATCGATGATCTGGTAGAGATACCACCCGTTCTCGGTCGGGATGGCGTGCGAGACCGATCCGACCTTCGCCGTGAAGGCCCACTTCTCGGTTTCCGGGAAACGCTTGAATATGTCGTTGTTGCTCCTGGTCTCCCGGAAGTAGGGCGTCTCCGAGGTCGTGACCCCGGCGCGCGTGGCGGCCTTGGCGAGCCCGCTCTTGCGCGCGTCGGTGAGAAGGGCCTGGACCGACTTCCGTATCTCGCGGATCGCCTCTGCGCCGGGTTCCACGCGAAAGGCGATCTCATGGTAATGGACCATCACCTGCTTCGACTTCGGATCGATCCAACGCTTGTCGAGCCGGAAGAGATGGACCGACCGCTCCTCCTTCACGACGTCCGAGACCTGGCCGGGCTGGAGCGTCTTGAGCGCCGCCTGGAACTTCGGCCGCATGTCCGCGGCCGCGATGTCCATGGCGTCTCCGCCCCCCTGTGCCGAGCCGATCTCGGAGTAGGTCCGGGCGTATTTCGGGAAGGAATCGGGCTCCGCGACGATTTGCTCACGGATTCCGAGCATCCGCTCGCGGGCGACGGCAAAGTCCGGATCTCGGGGCCGACGCGGCACGAGCGCGACCTGGAGCTTCACTTCGGGGGGACCGGTGAACTCCTCGGGATGCGATCGGTAGTAGGTCTCGATGTCCGCGCCGCCGATCCTCGACGTATCGACCGCGAAGCTGTCGGAGGGGAAATAGACGTAGCGGACCTTGAGGGTTTCGTTCACAAGCAGGAATTGGTCCCGCACGTCCGCCACCGAGACCTTGGCGGCCGAGACGATCTGCTCCTGTAGCTTCTGTTGAGGGAGGGTTTCGGCCACATAGGCCTCGACTTGGCTCCAGGGTACCTGCGAGTTCGGGTTGTCCAACTCGGCGAGGTACTTCTTGTAGTCGAATTGTCCGTTCGTTTGGAAGCCCGGAGCCTGCACCACGAACGGCGGCGGCGCGAAGCGGATCGAAATCTTGATCTCCTCCGGGCTCGCGGTGATGCCGCGCCGGCGGACCTCCTGGGCCATCAGCTTGGACTGGACCATCTGTTGCCAGGCCTGCTCGCGGATGTAGCTGTCCTCCCCTTCACGAAGCTGGCGGCCCGCTCGGACCTGGTTCAGAATGGTTTGATACATGCCCATGAAATCCTCGTAGCGGATCGGCTCTCCGTTGATCTTCGCGATCACGCCGGCCGGCCCCGACCCCGAGGGTGGATTCAGAACCCCGCCGAGTTGGAGGATTCCAAACCCGACCAGGAAGACGATGGCGGTAACCCAGATGATCACCTTCATGTTGTCCCGCATGGACTGCATCATGGAAAACAGACCTCGATCGAATACGTGCGAAACGCGTGCGGCGCCCCGCGGGCGCCGCGAGAACCCAGTGCTTCAATCGATGAGAATATCGCGCTCCCACCCTTTCCGCAAGGGAGCCTTCGCCCGCGATGAAGAGCCTTCGGCCCGCAATTTGGGTTGACGGGGATGCGACGGCCGATGCAACGTGAACCCAGGGACGATTCGAGACATCGGGGGAACCCGCGATGCCACGTGCCGAAGCTCCCGGCACTGAACGGGAGCTATTACTCCACATCCTGGACGCGCTCGACACAGGCCTTCTCGCGCTCGACGAGGACCGGCGCATTGTCGCGATCAACGACACGCTGGCCAAGGGCTGGGGCGTGGACCGGTCCGAGATCGAGTGGCTGCCGCTCGCGGAGGTCTTCAAATCGGAATCGGAGCGGTGGTACCTGCCCGAGCGCGGGGTGCGCGGCGAGTCGGGACGCGGAACGAGGGAGATCCGCGGATCGGTGGCGGATCGCGAGGTCCTGATGCGCTACAGCGTGCGGGCCTTGGGGGACACGGGTGGCGTCGTGGTTCGTGTCGAGGACTTGGTCGACGCGGATTCCGAGGAAGAGGTCTTCCGGAATACCGAGAGGCTCATTTCCCTGGGCGAGCTGTCCGCCCGGGTCGCGCACGAGATTCGCAACCCGCTGACCGGGGTGCGCACGACGGTTCAGTTCGTCGCGTCGAAGCTCAGGGCGGGCGATTCCCGTCGCGATGATCTGAATGATGTCCTGAAGGAGCTCGACCGGATCGAGCAGATCATCACCGATCTCCTCCTCTTTGCCCGCCCCCAGGCGCCGCGTCCGGTTCCTACCGATGTCCGCGAGGTTCTCGACAAGGTGCTCGATAACCTGGCCCTGCGCTGCCAGGAGGCGTCCGTCGAAGTGGAGCGTGATTTCGACGAAGGGCTCCCGACCGTGCTGATCGATCCGGATATGGCCCAGCAGGTTTTCTTGAACCTGGCCATCAACGCGCTCCAGGCGATGCCGGAAGGGGGCATGCTCAGACTCGGGACCGGCCTCCGGAGAACGCGATACAAGAAATCCTACGTGGACGTCGTCGTAGCGGACACAGGGCCCGGCATTCCCGACGAGGTACGAGAGAAGATCTTCGATCCCTTTTTCACGACACGCTCCATGGGAACGGGCCTGGGTCTTTCCATCTCGCTCCAGATCGCGCGCGAGCACGGCGGCAACCTGACCGCACGCAACAGCGCGCAGGGCGGAGCCGTGTTCAAGTTCAGCCTCCCCGCCCTGCTTTCACAGGAAGGGGAGGAAGCCAAGGAGTAGCGATGAAACTGCGAATCCGGATCGCCGACGACGAGGAGCTGATCCGCAAGTCCCTCGTGAAGCTTCTGACCGCCGAGGGATACGAGGTCGACGCGGTCGGCTCGGCGGCCGAGGTGCTCGAGTCCGTCCGGAACGACCCGCCCCAAATCCTCGTTCTCGATCTCCGGCTCCCCGACGGCAGCGGCCTCGAGCTCCTGCCCCGGCTCAAGAGCATCGAACCCGATCTCAAAGTCGTCGTGATCACCGCCTTCGGCGATCTGCCCACGGCGGTCCAGGCCATGCGCCAGGGCGCCACCGATTTCATCAAGAAGCCGTACGAGATGCACGAGATGGTGCTGGCGATCGAGCGGCTCAAGGTCGGCATCGTGCGCGAGAACCAGCTCGATGCGTTCCGGCGCGGGGAGCTGGAATCCTTTCTCAAGACCAAGATCGTGGGCGAGGCGGCCGCCATGCGCCGGGTCTGGGATTTGGTGGGGAAGGTGTCCAAGAGCGAGGCCACGACCGTTCTCATCGAAGGAGAGAGCGGCACCGGCAAGGATCTGGTCGCCCGCGGGATCCACTTCGAGAGCGCGAGGCGCGGGGCGCCGTTTCTCGCCCTGAACTGTTCCTCGTTCCAGGAGCAGCTGCTCGAAAACGAGCTCTTCGGTCACGAACGCGGGGCGTTCACGGACGCCCGGGAGCCGAAGCGCGGTTTGGTGGAGCTTGCCGACCAGGGGACTCTGTTCCTCGACGAGATTGCGGATCTCCCGGCGGCGACCCAGGCCAAGTTTCTCCGGTTCATCGAGGACCGGACATTCAAGCGGGTCGGCGGGGCCACGGACCAGACGGTGGACCTGCGTATCGTCGCGGCCACGAACCGCGACTTGGACCAAACCGTCAAGGAAGGCCGGTTTCGCCAGGACCTCTACTACCGGCTCAAGGTGGTTTCGATCCTCCTGCCGCCGCTTCGGGAGCGCGGGGAGGATATTCAGCTCCTGACCCGGCACTTCCTCGAGCACTACAACGAAAAATTCCGGAAGCGCTTCGCGTCGATCGCTCCCGAAGTCGAAGAGGTCTTCCGCTCCTACCGATGGCCCGGGAACGTCCGCGAGCTCCGGAACCTGATCGAGCGAATCGTGCTTCTGGAGGAGGACGAGACCCTCCGCGAGGATCACCTTCCCGCCGAAATGATTGTGGAGGTGGAGTCGGTTCCGCGGGTTCTTCGCGACGCGCTCTCCGCGCGAGGTGAGGGAGAGGAGGACATGCCGACGCTCGCCGAGGTGGAGCGGGAGCACATCCTCAAGGTTCTCGATTCCACCGACGGGAACCGGTCCCGCACCGCGCGTATTCTCGGGATATCCCGGCAGAGCTTGATCGAGCGGATCAAGCGGATCGCCGCATCGCGCGAAACGCAGGCGCAGGACGACTCGACCCGCGCTCGATCTCTTCGTTAGGTCGACTCGGGCCCCTTACTCGCTGTCGCGTTTCTTGGGATGTCGCGTTTCTCGACAATCCATCGCGACACCGCAGGTCCTCTCGCAGAAATCGTTCCGCGCGGTTCTCACTCCCTCTTCCTCTGTCCATTCCCGTGACACCCTCCTCATCGCGCGCATGCTCTCGCATGCTTCGCTTTCTCCTCGAAGAAGAGTTCCTAACCATTCGCGCACGCGCGCGATGCACGAGCGATTCCGCAACACGTGCCCGATGCGTCCGGGCTGGCCCGCTTTCTGCTTTCTACTTCTAGTCGATGGACTCACATCGGTGCACAGGGGGAGGTGTGGATGCCGAAGTCCGTCCTCATCGTGGACGACGAAAAGCTGCTCGTACGCACACTCTCCAACGCACTGAAGGAGGCTGGGTACAGGATCGCGGTCGCGGGATCCGCGGAACAGGCTGAGAAGCATGTGTTCGGGGAGCAGCCCTTCGACCTGATTCTCTTGGACAACCGCCTCCCGAAAGAAAGCGGCATGGAGGTCGTGAGGCGAGTTCGGGATCGCGCGGTCAAATCGAAGGTGATTCTGATGACCGCGTATGAGACCCCGGAGGTGAAAGCGGAAGCGAAGCGGCTCAAAGTCGAGCGATATCTAAAGAAGCCGTTTGACCTGACCGTCTTGTTGGGAGAGATCCAGGATCTGATTGGCAACGCGGAGAACTCCACGGCCGGGTGAGCCGGAAGCGAATCCAACGTGAGGGGAGGTGATACCACGATGCCGGCGAAGAAGAAGGCTGGAAAGAAGAAGGCCGCGAAGAAGAAGTAAGAAGTCGCGGATTGGGCACGTCCTCGGGCCGCCTGGGTTCCTCCGGGCGGCCCCGTTTTTTCGGCCGCCGGTTTGACATACCCGGCGGGCGCTGCGAAGATCGCGTCGTGCCCAGCCCCAAGATGATCGAGGAAGCGGGTTTCGTCCGGCTTTACGGGGCCCGCCAGAATAATCTCAAGAACATCGACGTCGAGTTCCCCCACGCCTCCCTGACCGTCGTGACCGGCGTCAGCGGCTCCGGAAAGTCTTCCCTCGCGTTCGACACGATCTACGCCGAAGGCCAGCGCCGGTACGTCGAATGCGTGTCTACCTATGCGAAGCAGTTTCTGGAGCGCCTTCCCCGCCCCGATTACGACCGGGTCGATGGGCTCGCCCCGGCGCTTGCGATTCGCCAGGGTGCGGCGGCCCAAACGGGCCGGTCCACGGTCGGGACGGTTACCGAAGTCGCCGACCACCTGAGGCTCCTGCTCGCCCGCGTGGGGGAGACGGTCTGCGGCCGATGCGGGACGAAGGTCCCCCGGCACAGCGTGGATTCGGTCCTGGAGGCGATTCTCGCGCGCGGCCGCGAAGAGGTGACGCTCTGGTTCGAGCTTCCAGCCCAAGGCAGGGAGAGCGCCAAGCAGCTCTGGGGCCTCGCGCTTGCGCGGGGCTTCGTCAGGGCGAGATCGGGCTCGGTTGCGCCGCCTCGCGCGCGGGGCGCCACCGCGTCGGCCCGTCCGGGCTGGGCGCGGCTCGACGAGGCGATGCCCAAAGGTTTCGCGTCCCCGATCCAGATTTACGTAGATCGGCTCCTGCCGGCACCGGAGAACCGGACGCGTCTTCGCGAGAGCCTGGAGATCGCCTGGCGCGAAGGGCATGGGCGCGTCTTCGTGGAGCGCGAGACAGGGGAGACCCTCTGCTACCACGACGGCAGGACCTGCGAGCGGTGCGGGCGCGAGTTTCCGGAGCCCCTCCCCCAGCTCTTCTCGTTCAACAGCCCCTACGGCGCCTGCCCCGAGTGCCGCGGTTTCGGGAATATCCTGACCTTCACCCTACGTCGGGTTGTGCCCGATCCGGGGAAGTCGGTGATGGAAGGGGCGCTCGACCCATGGGCCAATTCCTGGCGCGCCCATTTTCTTCCGAAGCTGAAGGCGGTGTCCGAGCGCCACGGCATTCCACTCGACCGGCCCTTCCGCTCGCTCTCCAAGGAACACCGAAAGATCCTTCTCGACGGAGCGCCGGGATTTCGTGGGGTGTTTCCATTCCTCGAGCGGCTCCGGGAGAAGGCGTACAAGTCGAGCGCGAGATTCCTCGTGAAGCGCTACCAGGAAGCTGTCTTGTGCGCCACCTGCGCCGGCAACCGGCTCAAGCCGGAAGCGCTGGAGGTCTACGTGGGAGGCAAGAATATCGCCCAGCTGGCCGCGATGACCGTCGGCGAGCTGCGCACCTTCCTCACCACGCTTCAACTCGATTCCGCGCGCGAGCAGGTCGCGGCCACGATTCTCGCCGAGCTTCGAGGGCGGCTCGAGTATCTGGCCGAGACCGGGCTCCACTACCTCACGCTCGATCGACCCTCCAAGACCCTGTCCGGAGGGGAGGCGCAGCGAATCGAGCTGGCGAACGCTCTGGGGGGGAGCTTGAGCCACGCGCTCTACGTCCTGGACGAGCCGACCGTTGGACTTCATCCGCGTGACACAGAGCGTCTGATTCGGGTCCTGCGCCGGCTCCAGGGGCGGAAGAACACGCTTCTCGTCGTAGAGCACGACCCCGACGTCATCCAATCCGCCGACTATGTCCTGGAATTGGGACCGGGAGCGGGGGAACGAGGAGGCCGTGTGCTCTATCAAGGGCCCCGAGAGGGCTGGCCCGGACGCGACCTAGTCGCCGCGGAATGGGCCGGGGCGATCGCCGACGCGTCGTCGGAGCCCTACGGCCGCGCGAAGAAGGCGGCGTGGATCGAGATTCGCGGCGCGCGCGAGCATAATTTGAAAGGGATCGACGTGAGGATTCCTATCGGGGCGATCGTCGGCGTGTGCGGCGTCTCTGGATCCGGAAAATCTACCCTGGTCGAAGAGATCCTCTGGCGCGCCGCCGCCCGCGCCGCTGGGGAAGACCCGCCGGAGGCCGGAGCGCACGGTTCGGTGACCGGCCTCGACTCGTTCGACCGGGTCGCGCTCGTGGACCAGACCCCGGTGATGAGGTCCCTGCGCTCGAACCCGGTGACCTACGTCAAAGCGTTCGACCGGATTCGCGAGCGGTACGCCCGCACTCCGCTCGCCCGGCAGCGCGGGTACTCACCCGGGACCTTCTCCTTCAACGTGAAAGGCGGCCGCTGTGAGCGTTGCGAAGGAGCGGGAGTCGACCGGGTCGAGATGTATTTTCTCGCGGATCTTTGGGTACCGTGCGAGGCGTGCGGAGGGAGAAGGTACCGCGCCGACGTGCTCGAGGTGAAGGTGCACGGGCTCTCGCTCGACCAGCTCCTGGACAGGACGGTCGAGGAAACGCTGGCGCTCTTCCAGGGGGAGACCGAGATCCAGGAGCCGCTCTGGGTGCTCGAGCGGGTCGGGCTGGGCTACCTGAGGCTCGGACAGCCGCTCTCCACCTTGAGCGGCGGCGAGGTCCAACGGCTCAAGCTCGCGCGCGAGCTCTCCGATCGGGGCTCGGCCGCGACGCTCTACTTGCTCGATGAGCCAACCGTCGGCCTTCACCGCAAGGACGTGTTGGTGCTGCTCCGCGTGCTTCGCGAGCTGAAGCGCCGCGGCTCGACGGTGGTTCTCGTCGAGCACAACCTCGATCTTCTCGCGGCGTGCGATTACCTGATCGAGCTGGGGCCGGAGGGCGGGGAGGCTGGCGGATATCTCGTCGCGGAGGGATCGCCGGACGAGATCGCCCGGAACGAAGCCTCGCTGACGGGGCGCTATCTGAGGAAGACCGCCGCCTGCGCGTAGTCGAAGGGATGATGGCTTGGAACGGACATTCGGCCGCGGATCAGGAGCCCGAGCCGGTTCGTGGCGAGCGCCTCGAATCCCGCGTAGGCGTGCGACTTCACGTAGAAGGCCCCTTTGTAGCTCGTTCGATTGAAGCCTTCGAGCGAGGCGACCTGGACCACCGTGTGGACCCCGGGTCCGAACTCGAACAGGGGACGGATGCGCCAGCCTTGCCGGTACGACCCGGTCGGGCGAAGAAGGACATAAATGCTCACGGCCCCTTCGGTCAGCTGGCTCTTTGCCGTTCCAGTGAGCTCCCCCATGACGCTCCGCTCGAAGGGTCCGCGCTCGTTCAGGAACCTCCGGTAGGCAAAGCTACCGGTTACGTCGAAGAAACCCTGCACCGCGCCGATCCCCAGCTCGAATCGGTCCTGCTCCTCCCCGGTGCGGCCGAAGGTGGAGGTGACCCGCGGCGCCGTGGTCGTGGAATCCTGCGCCGCCGTGCAGCATGCGGAGCTCCCCAGGAGCATGATCTCCAAGAGGGCGAGGGCGAGAAACCGGGATCGGGGAGCGGCCGGTCGGCCCGCGGTCACGGAACCGCCACGTCGCTCGAAGAGATGAAATCCTCGCCGGCGGCGATGTAGCAACGGTAGTTCCCGCGAGGGACGCGCGCGCCGCGCGAATCGGTGAAGTCCCAGATGATCGGGGGCGTGCGGTACTGCCCGATCGTGGCCGCTTCCTCGCCCTCGAGCAGGACCTTGACCAGCGCGCCGTGGGCGTCGAAGGCCGCCAGGTGGACGCGGAGGGTCCGCGGCAGATAGAACGAGATCGAATAGGCCGTCGGGGTCGTGGTCCCGGGCGCGTTCACCAGGCTGGCGCATACCTGAACGTGGTCCCCCGAAGCCCCGAACTTGTCGCACACCGCCCAGGAAGTGGGTTGCGATCCGGGGAAGAACTCGAGGGGGCTGTGCACCTCGTCCGCCGAGCAGCCCAGGATGGCAATCACGAGCAGGCACGCCAGAACCCGCAGGGGCACACGCGCTCCCGTCCGGCCAAGAGAAATGGAGTCGTGAAGGGACCGCCGGCGGGACAGCCGCCGAGGAGAGCCTGGGGGGACGATCAAAGGATACGGCCTTGAGTGACTCTCCGATCGGGAAAAATGGGAGGAAGTTCCCCGCGCATCCACGTGATTCGCACGTTAAAACCTCGCAAGAAACGACCCGCTGGATAGATTAGGTCTTAGCTGCGGATTGGGCACGAGGCGGCAGGGAACTCCGCTCGCACGGATTCTTGTCGACGGCCTCCAGGCTGTCAACATATTTTCGGCGTACCGGCGCGGGAAAAACCGCAAAAGGCGGCCCGGTCCGTGTTTCTTCCCGGTTGCCCGCGGGCCGGGCGGCGTGGTACGGTTCAGCGTTTGCTTCCGGGTCGTTCGTTCCATGACAGAAAGGAAGCTCCTCCGGCGTGTTTGACGAGCTGACCACGAAGCTGGCCGGAGTGTTCCGGAAGCTGACTGGCCGCGGCCGGTTGAGCGAGCAGGACGTCAGGGACGCGGTCCGGGAAATCCGCCGGGTTCTCCTCGAAGCGGACGTGAACCTCGTCGTGGCGCGTGACCTCTGTAAGCGTGTGGAAACTCGGGCGGTAGGTGCCGAGCTTCTGCAGAGCGTCGCGCCCGGGCAGCAGGTCGTCAAGATCGTGTTCGACGAGCTGGTCTCGGCGCTCGGGGGTACTTCCGCGGCCGGAACGCAGTTTCCGTCGAACCGCGCGGCCGTGGTCCTGCTGGCCGGGCTTCAGGGTTCTGGCAAGACCACGAGCGCGGCGAAGCTCGCGAGCCACTGGAAGGAGCGCGGCAAGCGCGTCTTGCTCGCGGCCTTGGATCTGAGGCGCCCGGCGGCGGTCGACCAGCTCGAAGTGCTCGGCCGATCGATTGGGGCGCCGGTCCATGCAGACCGGAGCGCGAAGGACCCCATCCGTCTTGCCCAAGAGGCCCGGTCTCGGGCGGATCGGGAGGGCTTCGACCTTCTGATCGCGGACACGGCGGGCAGGCTCCACGTGGACGAGGAGCTGATGGGCGAAGTGACCCGGCTTCAGGAGGCGCTCCAGCCGACCGAAACGCTCCTTGTTCTGGACGGAATGACGGGCCAGGACGCGGTCCAGATCGCCGAAGCCTTCACGAAGAGCCTTCGAGTGACCGGGTTCATTCTTGCGAAGCTGGACGGAGACGCGCGGGGCGGAGCCGCCCTCTCGCTGCGGGCGGTCTGCGGCGCGCCGATCCGCTATCTGGGCGTGGGTGAGAAGCCCGATGCGCTCGAGACGTTTCACGCGGACCGGCTCGCGTCGCGCATCCTGGGCATGGGGGACGTCGTGACGCTGGTGGAGCGCGCCCAGGAGCGGCTCGATCACTCCAAGGCCGAAGCGCTCGAAAAGAAGCTTCGCAAGGAGGGGTTCACGCTCGAGGATTTTCTCGGGCAGCTTCAGGAGATGAAAAAGCTCGGTCCGCTCGACGAGCTCTTGAAGATGCTCCCCGGGGTGAAGAGCCCGACCCAGGTCAGCGACCAGGATCTCCGGCGGACGGAGGCGATCATCCAATCGATGACGCGTCAGGAGCGAAACCGGCCCCAGATTATCGACGGCAGCCGCCGCAAGCGGATCGCTCGCGGCAGCGGCACCACGGTGCAGGATGTGAACCGCCTGCTCCGGCAATTCGACCAGGCGCGAACGATGCTGAAGCGTTTCGGCGGAAAGCGCGGGCGGCTCCCGATGGGGATGTCGTAGCCGGACGCTCTCCGCCCCACGTACCACCACGGAGGAGCCGAAGAATGTCAGTCGTCATTCGCATGAAGCGGGCGGGCGCCAAGAAACGCCCGTTCTACCGCGTCGTCGTCGCGGATTCGAGATTTGCGCGCGACGGCCGCTACATCGAGCAGCTGGGTTATTACGACCCCCTGACCGAGCCGGCGAAGTTTCACGTCGATGCGGGAAGGTTCGAGCAGTGGATCCGCCGCGGCGCGAGGCCCTCGGAGTCCGTCGGGGTGATGATGGCGAAGCACGCGCCCGGGGCGCTTCGTCCGGCGCCGCTCCCCCTCGAACCCCGGCCCGAGGGGGCCGAGGTGAAGGCGCCGGAAGCGAAGCCCAAGAAGGCGAAGAAGGCGAAGGGCGTCGCCAAGGCGGCTCGCAAGGCGAAGCCGGTCACCAAGGGGAGCCAGAAGAAAGCCAAGACCCGGGCCAAGGCCAAAGCCAAGAAGGCGACCGGCGGGCCCAAGGCGAAGGCGGCGAAGAAACCGAAGAAATGAGCGATCCGGCGCGGCTCAAAGCGTTCATCGAGTATTGCGCGCGAAACCTGGTGGACCATCCGGATCTCGTGCACGTGGACGAGCGCGTCACCGGGCAAACCGCGGTTTACACCCTGCGCGTGGGACCGACCGATTTGGGAAAGGTGATCGGCAGGGAAGGGAAGACGGCGCACGCATTGCGGACGCTCCTCTCTGCGTCTGCAAGCGCCGGGGACCGGCGCGCCGTGCTCGAGATTGCCGACTGAGCGACCCGAGGAGCCGATTCTGGTGGGCTCGATCGCGCGGGCTCACGGGATCAAGGGCGAAGTTGTCGTGGACGTCTGGAGCGACGCCCCCGAGCGGTTTGCGCCGGGAGGAAGGGTCACGGCGCGCCTCGTGGGCGGCATGGAGCGGCCGCTGACCGTTCGGGCCGCGCGCCCGTTCGGGGAGCGGCTCCTCCTGAGCTTCGAGGGAGTCGCGACACGCACCGAGGCGGAGGCGCTCCGAGGCGCCGATCTCACGATCCCCCGCCGGGACGTGGCGGCGTTGCCGGACGGGACGCATTACCGCTTCGAGCTGCTCGGGCTTCGCGTCCTCACCCGCGAGGGCTCGGAGCTCGGCACGGTCGCGGACATCTTCTCGACGGGCAGCAACGACGTCATCGTCGTACGGGGTTCACGGGGCGAGACCTTGCTCCCGTTCTTGGCGAGCGTCGTCTTGTCGATCGACTTGGAGCGCGGCGAGATGACGGTGGAGGTTCCGCCCGGGCTGAGCGAGTAGCCCGCGGGGGAGCCGGAATGCGCTTCTCGATCCTGACGTTGAACCCGGGATTTTTCTCGGGGTCGCTCGATGAGGGCATGATCCGGATCGCCCGGGAAAAGGGGCTCCTGGAGGTCGTGATGGTCCCGATCCGCGACTTCACGTCCGACCGCTACGGCACGACCGACGACTACCCCTACGGGGGCGGCGCGGGCATGGTGATGAAGGTGGAGCCCATCGTGCGAGCCTACGAGAGCGTGCGCCGGCGGGCGGGCGCCGATTCGCCCCGCATGCTCGTCACCTCCCCCCAGGGGCGCCGTTTCACGCAGGGCTGGGCGCAGGAGCTCAAAGATGCGCGCGAGATCGCGGTGCTCTGCGGGCGGTACAAGGGGATCGACGAGCGGGTGATCTCGCGCCTGGGCGCCGAGGAGGTCTCGATCGGCGACTACGTGCTCTCGGGCGGGGAGGCTGCGGCGATCGTGATTCTGGACGCGGTCGCGCGGCTCATCCCGGGGGTGCTGGGGGACGCGGAATCCGCGGAGGCGGATTCCTTTTCGGAGCCTCTTTTGGACGCTCCCGTGTACACTCGCCCCGAAGAGTTCGAGGGCCGGCGCGTGCCGGAGGTATTGCTGAGCGGAAATCACGAGCGCATCCGGCTGTGGCGGCGCCGCGAAGCGCTCCGCCGAACATGGCATCGGCGTCCCGATCTGCTCCTCGGGCGCTCGCTGAGCGACGAAGACCGATCGCTATTGGACGAGATAAAGAAAGAGGAGGAACCATGAGCACGGTGGAGCGGTTCGAAAACCGATTCAAGACGGATCGGAAGATGGAGTTTGCTCCCGGCGACACGATCAAGGTCTACGTGCGCGTCATCGAAGGAGAGAAAGAGCGCTCCCAGGTCTTCCAGGGCGTGGTCACCAGCATCCGCGGAAGCGGGATGCGACAGAGCTTCACGGTCCGCAAGGTATCCGGAGGTGTCGGCGTCGAGAGGACGTTCCCGCTCCATTCCCCGGCCGTGGCCAAGATCGACCTGGCCCGCAAGGGGAAGGTTCGCAGGGCGAAGCTCTTCTACTTGAGGGGGAAACGGGGCAAGTCGGCGAAGGTCGGCGAGCGCGAGAAGCTGAACCCCGAGAGCGCCTAGACCGGGGCCTTAGGCCATGGCGCGTCGGGGGCTTGCCCGCTTCGATGACGGATTTCGCGGCCGCTGGGGTGATCTCCTCGGGGGGGTCGACGAGGCGGGGCGCGGACCGCTCGCCGGTCCGGTCGTCGCCGCGTGCGTCGTGCTTCGACCGGGGACGAAGCTTCCCGGCGTTCGCGATTCGAAGGCGATGACCGCGCCCGAGCGCGAAGAGGCGCTCGAGCGGATTCGCGTCCAGGCGGTCGCGATGGGTGTCGGGGTGGGGAGCGTGATGGAGGTCGATGCCTTCAACATCCGCATGGCCTCCCTCCTCGCGATGCGCCGGGCGATCGAAGCCCTGGGGATGACCCCCCAGGGCTTTCTTGTTGATGGGCTGGACGCGCTCGTCTGCGACGCTCCCTGCGAAGCCGTTGTGGATGGCGACGCCAAGAGCCTCGCGGTGGCGGCGGCCTCCGTCCTCGCGAAGGTGACGCGCGACGCGATGATGGACGAGCAGGCGGTGTCGTATCCGCTGTATGGATTCGAGCACAACAAAGGGTACGCGACCCCGGAGCATTGCGAGGCGCTTCGGGTCCACGGACCGTGTGGGATTCATCGAAAGAGCTTTCGCCCCGTCCGAGAGCTTCTCTTCGTGCAGGAGGTGTTGGAGGGCTTCTGAAGCGGGAAGCGCCTCGGGAACGGGGGCCGGGGATGTGGCGGGAGAGGGCGGCGCGCTGCGGCGAGAGGATCGCCGCGGAATTTCTGATGCTTCGCGGACTGGAAGTTGTGGACCGGAACGTGAGGGTGGGGCGGGGGGAGATCGATCTCGTGGCTCGCGACCGGGACCAAGTGGTTTTTGTCGAAGTGAAGTTCCGGACCGCCGGGGGGCGGGCGACACCCCTGGACGCCGTGGGCCCGAAGAAGCGGGAGGACGTGGCGAGAGCCGCGGCCGGCTACCTTTCGCGGCGGGGTTTGCTCGATCGACCGGTGCGCTTCGACGTGATCGGGATCACGTGGAGGGCTGATGGGGAAGAGCTCCTCGTCCAGCACGTATCCAATGCCTACCCGGGAGGCCGGAACCAGTTCTACTGATCCGCGCGCCGTCTCGGCCGGGAGGCGGATCCTGATCCTGCACGTCCGCGCCGGCGTGGGGCATGAACGCGCCGCCCGCGCGGTCGAGGCCGCCCTTCGCTCGCTCGACCCCACGTGCGAGCCGATCGTGCGCGACGCGCTCGATTTCTCCTCGCCATTTCTTCGCACCTTCTACGCCTCGTCGTACAACCGCCTCGTGGATCGCGTGCCCCGCGTCTGGGGCTTCTTCTACCGCCGCGCGGAGAGAATCCCCGCAAGGAGCTTCCGGCAGCGGCTCCGGTCCGCGATCCTCGCGGCGGGCTGCCGCGACTTCATAACGGCCGCCCGGCGTTTCAGGGCGGACGCCATCCTTTGCACGCAGTTTCTGCCGGTGGAGGTTTTCTCGCTCTTCCGCGAGCGCGGATTAGTCCCCGTTCCGGTCTACTGCGCGGTGACCGATTTCTCGATCCACCCGATCTGGGTCTACCCGGGGATCGACCGGTATTTCGTGGCGACCGAGGCTGCGAAAGAGGAGCTGCGCGAAACCGGAGTCGTGCGAGAGGAGCGGATCGAGGTGACCGGCGTGCCGATCGATCCCCGGTTCGCGACCGGCGTCGGCAGGGAGGCCGCGCGGCGGGAGCTCGAGCTCGATCCGGACCCCGGGCGGTTGACGCTGCTCCTGATGGGAGGCGGGTTCGGGTGGGGGCCCATGGAGGAGATGGTGGAGGTCGTGCTGCGTCTCCCGGAGACCGTGCAGGCGCTCGTCATCGCGGGGAAAAACGATGCGCTCCGGCATCGGCTTTCAGGCAGGGTGGAGGGCCAGGGGCGGAGGATCCAGATCCACGGCTTCACCGAGCGGATTCCCATGTTCCTCGAGGCGGCGGATCTTCTCGTGGGCAAAGCCGGCGGGCTCACCTCGAGCGAGGCGATGGCGCGGGGGGTGCCGATCGTGGCGCTGCGGCCGATCCCCGGCCAGGAGGAGAGGAACGTCGATTACTTGCAGGAGTCGGGAGCCGCGGTGCGGGTGCACGATCTCTTCGAGTTGAGAGTCAAGCTCGCGCACTTTCTCGCGGACCCCGCCGATCTCGAACGGATGAAGGCCAACGCGCGCGCCATCGGGCGCCCCGACTCGGCGTTCCGGGTCGCCCGGTCGATCCTCACGACATTCGCGTGATGGAACGATCCAAGAAGTCCAGGGCATTCACGTGCGCCCGCAACTCGCCCCGTCGCGAGTTGGAAGCGAGGCTTCTGCATCGGTCGGCGCGCTCGATGAACACGCGTGAGCCTTTGACACCTATCCCGCCCGGTGGTAGGATCTCTTGATGTCCAAAAGCGCCGCAAATGACGTTGCCGCAGAGGGATCGGTCGAGCCAGGCGCAGGCCGGGGAACGCGCCAAGGCGTTCTCCTCGTCATCACGGGACCCGGCAAGGGGAAGAGCACCTCGGCGTTCGGGTGCGCCCTTCGCGCGCACGGTCACGGATTTTCGATCGCGATCGTCCAGTTCATGAAAGGACGCATCTACGGCGAGTTGGATACGCTCCGCTCTCTTCCGCGAGTCGAGGTCTGGCAGTTCGGGCGGGTCGCGTTCGTCGACCCCAAGAATCCCGATCCCAAGGATCGAGAGCTCGCGCGCCAGGGACTCGACAAGGCATGGGAGATCGTACGCGCGGCGAAGCATGACCTTTTGATCCTGGACGAGATCAATGTCGTCACCGATTTCGGCCTCGTCCCGGTGGAGGAAGTCCTGGCCCTGGCGAAGGCCCGCCCGAGGTGGATGGATATGATCTGGACCGGGCGGAGCGCCCCGGGGGCCATGGTGGAGCTGGCGGACACGGTGAGCGAGGTGCGCGAGATCAAGCACCACTACCGGAAGGGAATCGAATCGCGCGCGGGGATGGAATATTGACCGCTCCGAAACGGAGCGGAGAATTGCGGTCTTCCCTGCCCTTAGCCCAGGAGTTGCTACGCGGGGACGCGCGGTCTCTAGCCCGGGCCATGAGCCTGGTCGAGAACGGCGAGCGCGGAGCGGAAACGCTCCTCGACCAGATCTATGGCGCGCGGCCGCCGGCCCCCCGCGTGGGGGTCACCGGTCCACCGGGGGCGGGGAAGAGCACGTTGGTCGCGGAAATGGCGCTCCTCTTGCGCCGCCAGGGGCGGCGGCTGGGGGTCATCGCGGTGGATCCGACGAGTCCCTATACCGGTGGCGCGATCCTCGGCGACCGCGTCCGGATGAGCGAGCTTTCCACGGACCCGGGGGTTTTCATCCGGAGCATGGCCACCCGCGGGAGTCTCGGCGGGCTCGCGGCGCGAACCGAAGAGCTGTGCGAGCTTCTCTCCGCATGGGGAAGCGATATCACGCTGATCGAAACGGTGGGCGTGGGCCAATCGGAGCTGGACGTGGCCCAGGCCGCAGACACGACGGTGGTGGTCTTGACCCCCGAGTCGGGGGACGCGATCCAATCCCTGAAGGCGGGGTTGATGGAGATCGCCGACATCTTCGTCGTGAACAAGTCGGATCACGCGGGTGCGGACCAGCTGGCCGCCGCGATCCGATCGGCGCTCGCCTTGCGCCCCACGGCCACGTGGCGTCCGCCGATCGTGAACACGGTCGCCACGGAACGGCGGGGGATCGAGGAGCTGAACGAGGCGATCGAGAAGCACCGGGCCCACCTCGGGGATCCCTCCGTGTCGCGGGGGCTCCGGCGCGAGAAGATCCGCGCGCGCCTGAAAAACGCGGTGCGCGAGAGGCTTCTCGAGGGGGCGTGGGGGCGGAAGGGCCTTGGGGCGCTTCTGGACCGTGCCGCGGATCAAGTGCTCGAGGGGACGATTTCCCCGTATCGCGCGGCGCGTGATTTGATCGAAAGGATGACGGACCATGGCGAGAGCAGCAGCCCGAACTGATACGGCGGCCAAGCGCGGGGAGCGCTCGGCCGGCCGCGGCGAAACCGAGCCCAGGCCCCGCGCGCCGGAAACGCCCGAATCGCCGGCCCCTGATCCGCTCTTCGAGACGCTCTCCGGCATCCCGGTTCAGCCGCTCTACACGCCCGACGACGTGAAACCCGGCCTCGAAGGCAGGCTGGGCAAGCCGGGGCAGTTCCCCTACACGCGCGGTCTCCACCCCGAGATGTACCGCACACGGCTCTGGACGATGCGCCAGTTCGCGGGCTTCGGAACAGCGGAGCACACGAACCAGCGCTTCCACTACCTCCTCGCGCAGGGCATGACGGGGCTATCGACCGCGTTCGACATGCCGACCCTGATGGGTTATGACGCGGACCACGCGATGGCGATCGGCGAGGTCGGGCGCGAGGGGGTCGCCATCTCCTCGCTCGAGGACATGGAGATCCTGTTCCGGGGCATCCCGCTCGACCAAGTCACGACGTCCATGACCATCAACGCGCCGGCGATCGTCCTCCTCGCGATGTACGTGGTGGTCGGCGAGAAGCAGGGCATCCCGCCCGAGAAGCTCGGCGGCACCGTCCAGGCCGATATGCTGAAGGAGTTCATCGCGCAGAAGGAGTGGATCTGTCCGCCTCGCCCGTCGGTCAAGATCTGCGTGGACATGATCGAGTGGTGCGCCGAGCACATGCCGAAGTGGAATTCGATTTCGATCAGCGGCTATCACATCCGCGAGGCGGGCGCGACCGCCGTGCAGGAGCTCGCCTTCACGATCGCAGACGGAATCGGCTACGTGGAGGAGTGCTTGAAGCGCGGCATGGACGTCGACGTCTTCGCGCCTCGGCTTTCCTTCTTCTGGGACGTCCACAACGACTTCTTCGAGGAGATCGCGAAGTTCCGGGCCGGTCGGCGCATCTGGGCGAAGCTCATGCGCGACCGCTTCGGGGCGAAGAATCCGCGGAGCTGGATGCTTCGGACGCACGCGCAGACCGCGGGCGTTTCTCTGACCGCGCAGCAGCCGCTCAACAACGTGGCGCGCGTCGCGCTCCAGGGCCTGGCCGCGGTGCTCGGCGGGACGCAGTCGCTCCACACGAACTCCATGGACGAGACGCTGGCGCTTCCCACCGAAGAGGCCGCCACCGTCGCGCTCCGCACGCAACAGATCATCGCCCACGAAACGGGCGTCACGAACGTGGTCGACCCCTTTGCGGGCTCCTATTTCCTCGAAGCCCTCACCGATCGGATGGAGGAGGAGGCTGCCGGCATCATCCGGCGCATCGACGAGATGGGCGGGATCATCCAGGCCGTGGAGCGGGGATTCCCACAAAAGGAGATCGCGGATTCTGCCTACCGGTTCCAAATGCAGGTCGAGCAGGGCCGCCGGATCATCGTCGGGGTCAACCGCTTCGGCGGCGAGGACGAGGTTTCCATTCCCGTTCTCAAGATCGATCCTGAGATCGAGCGGCGCCAGATCGAGCGCGTGCGTGCGTTGCGGGCGCGCCGCGACGCGTCGCGCTGGGAACGCGCCATGGGCTCCCTCCGCGACGCGTGCCTGAGCAACAAGAATCTCGTCCCGTACGTGCTCGACGCCGTCCGGGCGTACGCGACGCTCGGCGAAATCTCCGACGCATTCCGGGAAGCCTACGGGGTCTACCGCGAGCCGGCGGTATTCTAGGAGAGCCGGGGGCCATGGCGAAAAAAATCCGGGTGCTGGTCGCGAAGGCGGGGCTGGACGGGCACGACCGGGGAGCGAAGGTCGTCGCGAGCGCGATGCGCGACGCGGGCTTCGAGGTGATCTACACCGGCCTTCACCAGACCCCGGAGATGATCGTTCAAGCCGCGGTCCAGGAGGACGTCGACGCGGTCGCGCTCTCGATTCTCTCGGGCGCGCACATGACGCTCTTCCCCCGCGTGCTTGCGCTCATGCGTGAGAAGGGAATCGGCGACGTGCTGCTCACGGGGGGCGGGATCATCCCCAAGGAAGACATGGCCGCGCTGAAGCAGGCGGGCGTCGGAGAGCTCTTCGGGCCGGGCACTCCGACCTCTGCGATCATCGATTACATCCGGAGCGCGACCCGCGAAAACGACTCCGTTCGGGCCGGGTCCTCCCGATGAACAAGGCGGTTCGGGGCGCGCGAGAGGCGCTCGAGCGGGCGGGGGTTCGGGACGGCGTTACGATTCTCCTGGGCGGCTTCGGGCTCTGCGGCATACCCGAGAACCTGATCCTTGCGCTGCGCGATTCCGGCGTCAAAGATCTGACCTGCGTCTCGAACAACGCCGGAGTCGACGACTGGGGCCTGGGGCTCCTGCTCCAAACGAAACAGATCCGGAAAATGATCTCGACCTACGTGGGGGAGAACCAGATCTTCGAGCGGCAGTTCTTGAGCGGCGAGCTCGAGGTCGAGCTCATTCCGCAAGGCACGCTTGCGGAACGCGTACGCGCCGGCGGCGCGGGCATCGGAGGGTTCTATACGCCCACCGGTGTCGGCACCGTCGTCGCGGAGGGAAAGGAGCTCCGCGTCCTGAATGGCCGTGAGTACGTGCTCGAAATGCCGATCCGCGGCGATTTCGCGTTCGTGAAGGCACATCGGGGGGACCGGAGCGGGAACCTCGTGTACCGGATGTCCGCACGGAACTTCAACCCGGTGTTCGCGACCGCCTCGGAGCATACGATCGCCGAGGTGGAACAGCTCGTCGAGCCCGGCGTGATCGACCCCGACACGGTCATCACGCCCGGAGTCTTCGTCGACACCATTTTCCAGGGGACGTATGGACCCAAGCGAATTGAAAAGAGAACGAATCGTCCGAAGAGCCGCGCGGGAGCTTAGGGACGGTTTTTACGTCAATCTCGGGATCGGGATGCCGACGCTCGTGGCGAACCATATCCCCGACGGAATCAAGGTCACCTTGCAGTCGGAAAACGGCATCCTGGGCGTCGGGCCGTACCCTCTCGAGGGCGAAGAGGACGCCGATTTGATCAACGCCGGGAAGGAGACCGTGACGGTGCTCCCTGGCGCCTCGTTTTTCTCGAGCGCCGACTCTTTCGCGATGGTGCGCGGTGGTCACGTCGACCTCACGATCCTTGGCGCGATGGAAGTAGATCAGGATGGTAATCTCGCCAACTGGATGGTCCCCGGGAAGATGGTCAAGGGAATGGGCGGCGCGATGGACCTGGTCGCGGGGGCGAAACGGGTCGTCGTGACGATGCTCCATACGGCCAAGGATGGGAGCTCTAAGATCCTCAAGAAGTGCACGTTGCCACTCACGGGAAAGAAAGTGGTCGATCTCATCATTACCGATCTCGCGGTCATGGAGGTCACCCCGCAGGGGCTCAAGCTCCAAGAGCGCGCGCCCGGCGTCACCGTGGATGAGATCCTGAAATCGACCGAGGCGGAGCTCATGGTCGAGGAAGTCTGCGAGATGCCGGTCTGACCGGCGCGGGGACCCGGATGGAAACGATGGCGGAAGCAAGGTCGAACGACCTTTACGAATTGACCGAGGAACAGACCCGCCTCCGCGACATGCTTCGCGAGTTCGCGGACGGAGAGGTGGCACCCAAGGCGGCTCGGTACGACGAGCAGAACGAGTTCCCCTGGGACAACATCAAGAAAATGCGGGAGCTCGGCCTCTTCGGGATGATCTTCCCCGAGGAATATGGCGGCTTGGGGCTCGATACGCTTTCGTACGTCCTGGCGGTGGAGGAAATCTCCCGCGCGTGCGCCTCGACGGGGATCACCCTCGCGGCGCATGTCTCGCTGGGGACATCCCCCATCTACAATTTCGGCACGGCGGAGCAGAAGAAGAAATACCTTCCCTCGCTCTGCTCGGGCGAGAAGCTCGCCGCCTTCGGGCTCACCGAGCCGGAGGCGGGCTCCGATGCCGGCGGCACCAAGACCCGCGCCGTGCGCGAGGGGGACCAGTACCTCGTCAACGGCCGCAAGATCTACATCACCAACGGCTCGGTGTGCGGGACCGCCGTGTTCACCGCGGTCACGACGCCGGGGATCGGGGTCAAGGGGATCTCCGCTTTCATCATCGAGAAGGGAACCCCGGGGTTCAGCGCGGGAACGCGCGAGAAGAAGCTCGGGCACCGGGCCAGCGACACGGTCGAGCTTCTTTTCGAGAACGTGAGGCTCCCGAAGGAAAACCTCCTCGCGCCTGACGGAAAGGAAGGACAGGGATTCACCCAATTCATGAAGACGCTGGACGGGGGCCGCATCTCCATCGGGGCGATGTCGGTCGGCATCGCACAGGCCTCGCTCGACGCGGCGCTCCGCTACTCCCGCGAGCGCAAGCAGTTCGGCAGGGCGATCGCCGAGTTCCAGGCGATCCAGCTTCTCCTCGCCGATATGGTCACCCAGATCGAGGCGGCCCGGCTCCTCGTCTACCAGACGGCACGCATGAAGGACCGCGGCGCGCCGATCACGCGCCACGGGGCGATGGCCAAGCTCATGGCCTCCACCGTGGCGATGAAGGCGGCGGACACCGCGATCCAGATCCACGGTGGGGCGGGCTACATGACCGACCATCCCGTGGAACGCTATTTCCGGGACGCCAAACTGATGGAAATCGGCGAGGGCACGTCTCAAATCCAGCGTCTCGTTATCGCTCGAGAGCTCTTGCGGGAGGCGGAAGGCATCGCGCGATAGCTTCGCGGTATCGCCCGGCGCCTCCGGTTGCATCGAGGAAGGAGATTCGAAATGGCAGACCGTGACGCGTACATCGTGAGCGCTTGCCGGACCGCGATCGGAGAGTTCCTGGGCGGGCTCTCGCCCCTTCGCGCGCCCGAGTTGGGCGCGGTCGTGATCCGCGAGGCGGTGAGCCGCGCCGGAATCGAGCCGGCTCTGGCGGAGGAGGTCCTCATGGGGAACGTCGTGCAGGCGGGAGTCGGGCAGGCGCCCGCCCGCCAGGCGGCGATCCGAGGGGGGATCCCCGATTCCGTGGGCGCCACGACGGTGAACAAGGTGTGCGGCTCGGGGCTCAAGGCGGTGATGCTCGCCTCCCAGGCCATCCGGGCCGGAGACGCCGACATCATCGTCGCCGGGGGCATGGAATCCATGTCCAACGCCCCCTACCTCCTGCCCAAGGCGCGCGTGGGATACCGCCTCGGGAACGGGGAGTTGATCGACGACGTGATCTACGACGGGCTCTGGGATTCCTTCAACAACTTCCACATGGGAAACGCGGCGGAGCTGATCGCGCGGAAGTTCAAGGTCACCCGCGAGGATCAGGACCGCTTCTCGGTCGAAAGCCACCAGAAGGCGGTGCGGGCGCAGAAGGAAGGGAAATTCAAAGACGAGATCGTGCCGGTCCTCGTGCCGCAGAAAAAAGGGGAGCCGAAGTGCTTCTGCGTCGACGAGCGGCCGCGGCCCGACACGACGATGGAATCGCTGGCGAAGCTCAAGCCGGCCTTCGAGAAGGACGGCACGGTCACGGCCGCGAACGCGCCCGGGTTGAACGATGGCGCCTCCGCGGTGGTCGTGATGTCGGGCGCGGCGGTGAAGCGCACCCATGCGAAGCCGATGGCGCGGGTGACCGGATACGCCACCGGCGGCGTGGCGCCGGAGATGGTCTTCTACGCCCCGGTGGTCGCCGTCAAGCGCCTCGCCGAGAAGCTCGGCAGAAAACCCAACGACTGGGACCTGATCGAAGCCAACGAGGCGTTCGCGGCCCAGGCCATCGTCGACGCCCGGGAGCTCGATTGGGATTTCTCGAAGCTCAACGTACACGGAGGCGCCGTCGCGCTCGGACATCCGATCGGCGCGAGCGGTGCGCGCGTGCTCACGACGCTCCTCTACGCGATGCGCGACCGGAAGGCGAAAACCGGGCTCGCGACGCTCTGCCTGGGCGGGGGCAACGCGGTCGCCTTGAGCGTGGAGGCGGTGTAGTGCCTGTTGCGATGGCGACCCGCCCCGTCCTCGTGGTCGGAGCGGGCACCATGGGGAGCGGAATCGCTCAGGTGTTCGCGGCGGCGGGCCGGCAGGTGTACCTGAGGGATCAGGACGAGGGAAGCCTCAAACGAGGGCGAGCCTCGATCGGAACGAGCCTCGACCGCCTCGTCAAGAAGGGGACCCTCGACGCCGGGGCCCGCGAGCTTGTCCTGGGCCGCATCCGAAATGTCGCGCCGGGCGAATCCCTGGCGGACTGCGCGATCGCGGTCGAGGCCGTGCCCGAGCGGCTGGATCTCAAGAAGACGGTTTTCCGGGAGCTGGACCGCGTTCTTCCCCAGGACGCGATCCTGGCCACGAACACCTCGTCCCTCTCGATCACGGAGCTTGCCGCCGCTACGTCGCGCCCGTCACGCGTCATCGGCATGCACTTCATGAATCCCGTCCCCGTGATGCAGCTCGTCGAAGTCGTGCGCGGTTTGGAGACCTCCGAGGAGACGGTGCGCACGACGATGGAGGTGGCGAAAGCGCTCGGCATGACCCCCGTCCTGGTCGAAGACCGCCCCGGATTCCTCTCGAACCGGATTCTCATGCCGATGATCAACGAAGCGGTCTTTGCGCTTCAGGAAGGAGTGGCGACCCGGGAAGCGATCGACACGGTCATGAAGCTCGGCATGAATCATCCGCTCGGGCCGCTCGCGCTCGCGGATTTGATCGGCCTCGACGTGTGCCTCGACATCCTGGAAGTCCTGCAGCGCGGATTCGGCGACGATAAATACCGCCCCTGTCCGCTCCTACGCACCATGGTCGCGGCCGGCCGCCTGGGCCGGAAGGTCGGCCGGGGGTTCTACGAGTACCCGGATTCCTAGGTCGCGATGAACTTTCAGCTGACGGAGCAGCAGGAAATGCTCCGCGCGCTCACCCGCGCGTTCGCGGAGGGGGAAATCGCGCCGATCGCCCATCAGATCGACGCGACCGAGGAGATTCCGGAATCCCTCCGGAAGAAGCTCCGGGAGAACAATTTCTTCGCCCTCCTGATTCCGGAGGAGTACGGCGGCGTCGGCGTGGACGCGGTCGGCTACGTGATCGTCATGGAGGAGCTCGCGCGCGCCTCGGCCGCGGTGGCCATCACGGTCTCGGTGCACAACTCGGTCGCCGCCGGCCCCATCAACCGTTTCGGGACGGCCGAGCAGAAGACCCGTTGGCTCCCGAGTCTCGCGAAGGAAAAGCTCGGCGCGTTCGCGCTCACGGAGTCCGGTTCCGGATCGGATTCCGCCGCACTGATCACGCGCGCCGAGCGGCGCGGCGACGAATACGTCCTCAACGGCTCGAAGACGTTCGTGACGAACGGAAAGTACGCGGACGTGATCGTGCTGCTGGCTCGAACGAGCCAGGAATCCAAGCACCGGGGGATCAGCGCCTTCCTCGTCGATCGGGGCTCCCCTGGGCTCGCGATCGGGAAGAACATCGACAAAATGGGAATTCGGGGCTCGGACACGGTAGAATTGGTCCTCGAGGATTGCCGCGTGCCCGTGTGCAACCGCCTCCACGACGAAGGTCGGGGGTTTCGTGTCGCCATGCAGACTCTGGACGGCGGGCGGATCGGAGTCGCGGCGCAGGCGCTCGGCATCGCGCAGGCCTCGCTCGAAGCCGCATCGCGGTACGCGCGGGACCGGTACCAATTCGGCAGGCAGATCGGCGATTTCCAAGCGATTCAGTGGATGATCGCGGAGATGAGAACCGAGATCGAAGCGGCGCGGCTCCTCACGCTCCAAGCCGCCTGGATGAAGGACCAGGACATCCCCTACGGGCCGTATGCCTCCATGGCCAAGCTCAAGGCCTCCGCGGTCGCGCGGATGGCCGCGGATCGGGCGGTCCAGATCCACGGGGGATACGGGTACACGAAAGAGTTCGCCGTGGAGCGCTACTACCGCGATGCCAAGGTGACGGAGCTCTATGAAGGAACGTCGGAGATTCAGCGGATCGTGATCGCGAATTCGGTGCTCCACCCGAAGGACGGGAAGGGATTGGCGTGAAATCCAAAGTCGCTGTGCTTCGGACGAGCGCTTCGACGGTCGTGGAGGACGTCGGCCGTTTGATGGAGCTTGCAGACTGCAATGCGGAGCTGTCGCCCGAGAAGACGACGCTTCTCAAAGTCAACATCTCCTGGCACGTCTACTATCCCGCGTGCTCCACGAGCCCGTGGCAGCTCGAGGGCGTGATTCGGAAGCTCCGGACATCCGGGTTCGCGAGCGAGCGTGTGCTCGCCGCCCAGAACTCGACCGTGGTCGTGGATCCCCACGTCGGCATCCGGAACAACAAGCTCGAGCCGGTGTTAGACCGATATGGAATCCGTTCGGTATGGCTGAACGACAAGGAGAGCGAGGCCGACTGGATCCGCTACGAGCCCAAGGGAACGATGCTTGTCCTGAACGACGTCTACCCGGACGGGCTCATGCTCCCGAAGACTCTGATCGGGGCGAACATCATCCATCTGCCGACGCTCAAGACGCACGTCTTCACGGAAATGACGGGCGCGATGAAGAACGCCTTCGGCGGCCTCCTTCATCTCAAGCGCCACTGGACGCATAGCGTGATTCACGAAACCCTGGTGGACCTCCTCACGATCCAGAAGGAGATCCATCCGGGCATCTTCGCCGTGATGGACGGGGTCATCGCGGGAGACGGGCCGGGCCCGCGAGCCATGCGGCCGCACGTGGCCAATCTCCTGCTGGCCTCGCGCGATCAGGTGGCGATCGATGCCGTGGCGGCGAAGCTCATGGGCTTCGACCCGCTCACGATCAAGTTCATCCGGCTCGCGAACGAGGCGAAGCTGGGGAACGGGGATCCACGCTGCATCGACATCGTGGGAGACGATGTGTCGAACGTGAATCTGGGATTCCACCGGAACGAGAATACATTCGCGTCGAGGGGGCAGAAGCTCATCTACCACGGCCCGCTCAAGCCGTTGGAGAAGGTGTTGCTCCAGAGCCCGCTCGTGCCGTGGTCCTATTTCGCGTCGCGTCTGTACCACGACGGGTACTGGTATCCGTTCGTGGGGATCCCGCGCAAGAAGAAGATCATGGATTCGGAATGGGGAAAGCTGTTTCGCGAATACGAACCCAAAGGACAGGCGTGAGGCGGGGCTCGAAGCCCGCCGGGGAGGCTCGATGAGATTCACCGGAATTCACCCGAGGCAGTGGCACAGGGGGACGTGGATACTCGCGCTCCTGCTCGCGGCGCTCGTGCTGCTTCTGACGCACCGCCCGACCGGCGGGCGCGCGCTCGCGATGGAGCCTCCGGCCGGGAACGCGGCCGGCCAGCCCACCCCGTCCATGTCGAGCGATGCCGGGCAGGCCCACGTGAACGAGGGGACCGGATACGTCGCCGAGATCATCGACTCCAGCTACACGGTCGGCCCCGCCGAGTTTTTCGCGCTGGATCTGCCCACGAATGCCCCCGGCGCCAAGGCGGTCCACCTCTTCGGCACCGTGACCACGAAGGGAGGAAAGGACATCATCGTGCGTCTCTTCCGGGCCGGCGACTACGACCGCTGGCTCAAGCAGAAGAGCGGGAGGAAACCGCAGGCGTTCTGGACGTCGGCGCGTTCCAGAAACTTGACGCTGGATCAGGACCTTCCGCCGGGAGAGCCCGTCGTGCTTCTCCTGGACAACGGGTTCTCGATCCGCACTCCGAAGCGCGTGAGCTGCCAGCTCCAGCTCCGGTATCTGCGAAACGGCACCGAAACGTTCGACACCGAAGGGGGTGGGATCGCGGGGTCGCCCGAGGGATCCAAGACCGCCGCCCCGGAGGACAATCTCCCGACGCCGCGCTCCAATGCGGATCAGGAGCTACCTCCCCCTCCTCCTCCTCCTCCCGAAGGGTACTAGCGCCCGCCGCGCAGCAGGAGAAGCTGGCCCGCTTCGCCCCATCTTCTTGAATTCTGGGGGGCGCGCAGCGTGTGCGCCTGCACGGTGAGGAGCCAGGCGTCTTCTCCGAGCAGGTCGCTCACGTTGGAGATTCCGCTCGGCTCCCATTCTCCCCCGACACCCCGCGGAACGACGCGCCCCCTGCTGTCGCGCTCGGCGCATTCGGCGACCGCTTCCAACTCGTGCGAGCGAAGGTCGTAGCGCAAGATGCGCGAGGGGTGGATGCCGTGTGCGGCCGGGTATTCCTGGATCATCACGCATCGGCCGTCGGTATCGATGCTCGAGGGACGAAAGAGGTCGTCCCCCTCGCTCGCATCGAGCACGACCTCCAAATTTTCGACGCGCGTGGGGTCGAACGAATCCAGCGTCATGTGGTAGAGGCGGCCCCCGCCGCCCGCGGCTTGGATCACGCCGCTCGAACCGAAACCCAGGCGGTCGGTGAAGTAGAACGCGTTGGGTCTCTCCCGATCGATCGCGATGCCCTCCAGCCGGACGAAGTTGAGGCATCCGAGCTGCTGGACGAGCGGCTCGAGGGTGCTCGGGGAGCGCGCGGCGAGGGGGTCGATCGGGACGAACACCCCGCTCGCCGGCATGCCGCGGCGCAGGCGCGAGGCGCTGCGGGCGTTGGAGGGGACGGCATCCGCATCCGCGCGAAACACGTGGAGCTGGCCGTTCCCCGAAAGGACGTCGGTGTCCGAATTGGCCACGTAGAGGTAGATCTGGTCGCCCGTCTGGCCCAGGCTGCCGGCGGTCATCACGACGAGATTCTTGCCGCCGGTCGAGGGCAGCGCGGCCGTGCTCTTGTGCCGCATGGCTCCGAGCCACGGCAAATCCTGGATTCTCTCGTCCATGACGTCGATGGCCGCCACGAGGGGGCCACGGGCTCCGTTCCACCGCTCGTTCACGACGAACTGTGGGCGCAAGAATCCGGCGCGCGAATCGAGGAGCGCGGCGTGCGCCAGCGCGGCGTAGCCGCGATCCGGCCGGAGCAGATAGTCCGCGGCCAGGATCCCGTTGTTTCGCAAGTCGAGGATGAGCCTCGAGACCGCCGCCCCCTCGGCGCCTTCGAGCCAGGCATCGTCATGCGATACGTACACCTCCGCGGTCCCGTCGCCGCGGTCACGCGCGCCCAGTCCGCCCGCCCGGCCGGCGAAAATGAACGGCGGTTGCCCCATCCTGTTCGAGAACAGGGTGTCGCCGGCCGTCAAGATCGGCGTGATCCCGACGCCCGGGCGCAGCGGCCGTACCATGGGGGCGGCGGGCGTGAGAAACCCCGCGCCGGGTCCGGTCGCGAATCGAACCCGTGAGGTGCCGGCGCATCCAGGAACCATGAGGCCCATGAGAAGGAGCGCCATGGGCGCGCGGAAATCGATTCGCGACCGGCGACCCCGGCGCATTCGAGGGGCTCGGTTCATCGCGGGGCCGTTCTACTTCTCCTGATCCTCATCTTTCGGAACGACGAACTGTCCCTCCTCGCGGCGCACCAGCTCTTCGGGCGTGCCCTGGTCGCTGTCCACGTAATAGATCAGGGTCACGTCCTTGTCGGTGAGCTCGAGGTGATGGCGCTTCCTGGCGTAGGCGACCACCTCCGATTGGATCACGTCGACCAAGCCCTCGATGTCGTGTTTGGCTCCCTCGACGTTGTCGGTGCTGCCGACGATCTCCGCGACGACATTCTGTTTCTCACGGTCGTAGTACACGAGCGGCGCTTCCTCGAGGCTCGCGCTGAGCCGGAGGATTCCCGCCGTCCTCTGGGCGATGTCGTCCCCGATCGTGTACTCGTATTTCGAGCTCATCTTCGGATTGCGGGCCGCCGCCGTACCTGCGAGGGACAGGAGTCCGAGCAACAGCGACGCGACGAGAACCTTCCTTGCACTCATGGCTCCCTCCGTTCACAAAGTTCTACCAGCACCCCGTTCAGAGTCCGGGGGCTCAGGAACGCGATCCTCGTGCCATGGCTTCCTTCCCTCGGCGTGCGGTCGATCAGCTCGAGCCCGGTGGCGGCGGCCTGCTTCAGCGCCCGCTCGAGATCGGGAACGTGAAACGATAGATGGTGGATGCCTTCCCCCCTCTTTTCGAGGAATCGTCCCACCGGGGAATCCGTCTCGGTGGGCTCCAGGAGCTCCAGCTCGGAGGAGCCGCCTCGCAAGAATGCGATCCGGAGCTTCATCGATTCGAATTCGACGGTCTCGCCGTGGCGAAAGCCGAACGCGCGAACCCAGAGGGGGACGGCGGCCTCGAGGGATCGCACCGCGATCCCTACGTGAGCGAGGCCGAGCACGCGGCTCATCGGAATCCCCATGCGCGGTGCCAGAGCAACGCGAAGAGCGCCAGGCCGAGCACGATCCGGTACCAACCGAAGGGCTCGAGGCCGTGGCGGGTGAGGTAGCGCAGGAAAGAACGGATCGCGATCGCGGCGACGATCGCCGCAACGCCGAGACCGACGGCCATGGCCGCGGGCCCGACCGAGGCACCGCCCAAGAGCGCCTCCCGGCTTTTCACGAGGTCGAAGAGGGTCGCCGCGCCGAGGGTCGGGAGCGCGAGCAGGAACGAAAACTCCGCCGCCGCGATCGCGGAGCATCCCAAAAGGAGGCCCGCCAGGATCGTCACCATGGCTCGTGAGACTCCCGGCCAGAGAGACGCGCACTGGAACACCCCAATCGCGAGGGCGACGCCGAAAGGGATCGCGTCGACGCTTTCGAATGCCGGCGTCCCGCGCCGCGTCCGGCGCCACCGCTCGAAGCACACCATGACGACGCCCCCGGCGAAGAGAGCGATCGCGACCGGGTGCGGCCCGAACAGGTGCCTTTCGATCGCCTTATGGAGCGTCAATCCGGCGATCGCTGCGGGGAGGAACGCCACCGCGAGCTTCACCAGGAGGGATCCCCCCCGGGAACGGGGCCGCGCGATTCCGCCGAGGACCTCCAGTACGCGGACGCGATAGAGCCAGAGGACCGCGAGAAGCGCCCCGGCCTGGATGACGATTTCGAAATCGTTCATGACGCCGCCGACGAGACCCATGGCGTGGGCGGCGAGGATCAGGTGCCCGGTGGAGGACACCGGCAGGAACTCGGTGAGTCCTTCGATCGCGCCCAGGATTCCGGCTTGGAAGAGGCTCACAGGGTGTCAGGCGTTCGGGTCGTGGGTGCCATACGCTCGTCGCAGCGCATCGGATATCTCTCCCAGGGTAGCCCCCGCCTTCACCGCGTCGATCACCGCGGGGGTGAGGTTCATGTCACGGCGCGCCACTTCTTCCAGCCGGTGGAGCGTGTGCTTCGCCCGCGGCTCGTCGCGGGACGCCTTGAAGTCTCGAACGCGCTTCGCCTGGGCCGCCTCGAGCGACGGGTCGATGGCGAAGGAAGCGGTGGGTTGCTCATCGGGGTCGACGAAGCGGTTCACGCCGACGATCACGCGATCCCCGCGCTCGACGGCCACCTGATGCTCGTAGGCGCTCCGCTCGATCGCGCGGGTCTGGAAGCCGGATTCGATGGCGCGGACCGCGCCTCCCATCGCGTCGATCGCCTCGATCAGAGTTCGCGCCTCCTGCTCGATCCGGAGGGTATCGGCCTCGACGGCCTGGGCTCCGCCCACCGGGTCGACCGTCATCGGAACGCCGCTCTCGTAGGCGATGATCTGCTGCGTGCGCAGGGCGACGGTCGCGGCTTCTTCGCCCGGCAGGGAGAGAGCCTCATCGAAGGAGTTCGTGTGGAGCGATTGGCATCCGCCGAGCACCGCCGCGAGCGCCTGGATCGCGACCCGTGCGATGTTGTTGTGGGGTTGCTGAGCCGTGAGGGTCGATCCCGCGGTCTGGGCGTGAAAACGGAGCTTGAGGGAGTTCGGATCGCGCGCGTGGAAGCGTTCTTCGAGGAGCTTCGCCCAGAGGCGACGGGCCACCCGGAATTTGGCGATCTCCTCCAGGAGATCGTTGTGTGCGTTGAAGAAGAAGGAAATCCGAGGCGCGAAGCGGTCCACGGGGAGGCCGCGGTCCACCGCGGCGCGCACGTACTCGAGCCCGTTCGCCAGCGTGAAGGCGACCTCCTGCACCGCGGTCGAACCCGCCTCACGGATGTGGTACCCGCTCACGGAGATCGGATTCCACTGCGGGACTTCCTCCGCGCAAAACTCGAAGAGATCGGTGGCGATCTTGAGCGACGGCGCCGGAGGGTAGATGTAGGTGCCGCGGGCGATGTATTCCTTCAAGACGTCGTTCTGGACCGTCCCGGTGAGCTTCGCCCTCGGGGTGCCGCGCCGATCCGCGACCGCGACGACGAGCGAAAGCAGGATCATCGCCGTGGCGTTGATCGTCATCGAGAGGCTCACGCGGTCGAGCGGGATTCCCTGGAGAAGCCGCTCCATGTCCTCGATCGTCGAGATCGCGACTCCCGCCCGTCCCACCTCCCCCGCGACCCGCGGGTGGTCCGCGTCGTAGCCCATCTGCGTCGGGAGGTCGAACGCGACCGAGAGCCCGGTCTGGCCGAGCGAGAGAAGGTAGTGGTAACGGCGGTTCGAGGTCGCGGCGTCCCCAAAGCCCGCGTACTGGCGCATCGTCCAGAGGCGCGACCGGTACATGAGCGGGTGAATGCCGCGAAGGTAGGGCGGCTCGCCCGGGAGGGGACGGGTCTGATTGGAGTGGACGAGGTCGGCGCGCGACATGGCGTCAGGCCTCCACGGGCGTGATGGCGAGCAAGAGCTGTCCGGTCTCGACCGCGGTCCCGGGCGTGACGGGAATCGAGCGTACCCGGCCCGTGAGAGGCGCGACCAGCGCGTTCTGCATCTTCATCGCCTCGACCACCACGACCGGCCGTCCTGCTTCGACCTCCTCTCCCTCGTGCGTCAATACCTGCACGACCAGGCCCGGCATCGGGGCGTGGAGCTCGCCGCGGGAGGCGTCCTCGAGCGAGCGCCGGCGGGAGAGCTTCGGTGCCCGCGGATCGCGGACGCGAAAGCGGAAGGTGCGCCCGCGACGCTCGACCACGATCATCTCCCCTTGGAGCCTCACCCAGGCCTCGACCGGGCGGGCATCGATCCGGACCCGCATCCAGCTTTCGATGGTCCCGTCCACACGGTGCGCGCGGCCACCGAGCGTGACCCGGTATCCAGAGCCTTCCGGATCGACCTCGATCTCGAGATCCTCGGCACCCTTCACGAGGAGGACCCTCATCGCAACCTCACGGGCGAAGAACGATCATCGCCGCCTCGGGGGCGTGCGGAGGTTGGGATGGGCGAGGCGCCAGCGGCTTCGTTCCCGTTCGCCGTTTCGCGAGCCGGAAGGCGCGGCGGGGAAGCGGGGCCGAAGAGCGCTCGCGTGCGCGAACAGCGCCGCGAGCAGCGTGGCATCCTCTTCGTCGCGCGCGGACGCCCCCGGCGCGACGCTCCGGAATTCGTGCGCCAGGAACGCCGTATCGTACGTCCCCGTGCGAAAGGCGGGCTGCTCCACAAGCCAGCGGTGAAAGGAGAGCGTGGTCGGGATCCCTTCCAGCACGCATTCTTCGAGCGCGCGGGCGGCCCTCTCGAGCGCGTGATCGCGCGTTTCCCCCCATACGATGACCTTGCCGACCAGGGGATCGTAGTGGACCGGCACGATGCCCCCGGAGCGGACACCGACGTCGCACCGGACGCCTGGACCTTGGGGCAGCTCGATGCGCCGCACGGTTCCGGCCTGCGGCAGGAAGCCCTGCTCGGGGTCCTCGGCGTAGATCCGGAACTCGATCGACACGCCGCGCGGACGCACCGTCTCCTGCCGCATCGCAAGCCTTTCACCGGACGCGATGCGGACCTGCTCCCGCACGAGATCGATCCCGAGCGCCATTTCGGTGACCGGATGCTCCACTTGGAGCCTCGCGTTCACCTCGAGGAAATAGAACCTCCCGCCCTGATCCATGAGGAACTCCGCCGTGCCCGCGTTCGTGTATCCGCCGGCACGCGCCACCTTCACCGCCAGTTTCCAGAGATCGGCGCGCCGGGCCTCGCCGAGCGCGGGGGACGGCGTCTCCTCGACGAGCTTCTGGTGCCGGCGCTGGATCGAGCAGTCGCGCTCCCCGAGCGCGATCACGTCGCCGTGCCGGTCCCCGAGGAGCTGGACTTCGATGTGGCGCGGTTTTTCGAGCCATCGTTCGAGGTAGATGCGGTCATCGCCGAACGCGTTCCGCGCTTCCCCCTGCGTGAGTCTCATCGCCTGCTCGAACTCCTCGGCGGCGTTCACGCGACGCATTCCCTTGCCGCCCCCTCCCGCGGCCGCCTTGAGCACGACGGGGTACCCGATCCGACCCGCGGCGCGCCTCAGCTCGCCCTCGTCGCGGATCGGTGTCTCCGTACCCGGGAGCACGGGCACGCGGGCTCGAAGCGCGAGCGCGCGGGCGTTGAGCTTGTCGCCGAGAGCGCGAATCGCATCCGCCGAGGGTCCGATCCAAACGAGGCCCGCGCCCAGCACTCGATCCGCGAAGGGGGCCGATTCCGAGAGAAAGCCGTACCCCGGATGCACCGCATCCGCCCCCGCGGCGCGCGCGGCGTCCAGAATGCGCTCGGCGTTCAAGTAACTCTGCGGGGCCGGAGCGGGGCCCACCGGGTACGCCTCGTCCGCCGCGAACACGTGGGGCGAGTCGCGGTCGGCGTCGGAATAGACGGCGACCGAGGCGATCCCCATCTCGCGGAGGGTGCGGCAGATCCGGATCGCGATCTCGCCGCGGTTCGCCACGAGGACCTTGCGGACGGGCGTCACAGGGACGGGTTTCGCCCGGGCGGGCTTCGCGGCGACTCGCTTCACGGGGGTGGGCTTGGCGCGGACGCGTTTCAACGGGAAATCCTGGCGCTCAGAGCGGGATCGAGCCGTGCTTCTTGGGCGGGAGCGACTGGCGCTTGTGCCGGAGAGCGGTCAGCGCCCGGATGAGCCGCGGGCGCGTCTCCTGAGGCTCGATCACGTCGTCGAGATAGCCCAACGCCGCGGCGACGTACGGATTCGCGAACTTCTCGTTGTACTCCGCCACGAATTTGGCGCGCGCCGCGGCCGGGTCCTTCGATTGCTCGATTTCCTTGCGATACACGATATTCACGGCTCCCTCGGCGCCCATCACGGCGAGCTCCGCCTGGGGCCACGCGACATTGTAGTCCGCGCGGATGTGCTTCGAGGACATGACGTCGTAGGCGCCCCCGTAGGCCTTTCGCACGATGACCGTGAGCTTCGGGACGGTCGCCTCGCAATACGCATAGAGGAGCTTGGCGCCGTGGCGAATGATGCCGCCCCATTCCTGCTCGGTCCCGGGAAGAAACCCAGGGACATCCTCGAAGGTGACGAGAGGGATGTTGAACGCGTCGCAGAATCGCACGAAGCGGGCGCCCTTCACGGAGGACTTGATGTCGAGCACCCCGGCGAGGGCCGCCGGCTGGTTCCCCACGATTCCGACGGGATGCCCGTCGAGACGCGCGAAGCCGACGATGATGTTCGGAGCGAAGTGCTCGTGCACCTCGAAGAAATCGGCGTCATCGACGACGAGACGCACGATCTCTTTCATGTCGTACGCCCGGTTCGACTCGCTCGGAACGATGGCGTTGAGTCGCGCTTCCATCCTGTCGGGGCGGTCGTTCGGCTCGACTCGCGGAGGATCGTCGACGTTGTTCGAGGGAATGAAGGAGAGGAGTCTCCGGATCGCGGCAAGGCAGGCTTCGTCGTCGTCGACCGCGAAATGGGCGACGCCGCTCTTGGTGTTGTGGGTCATCGCCCCGCCCAACTCTTCGAAGGAGACGTCTTCCTTGGTGACTTCCTTGATGACGTTCGGGCCGGTCACGAACATGTGGCTGGTTCCCTGGACCATGATCACGAAGTCGGTGATCGCGGGGGAGTAAACGGCCCCTCCCGCGCAGGCTCCCATGATCGCCGAGATCTGGGGCACCACCCCCGACGCGAGCGTGTTGCGCAGGAAGATCTCGGCGTATCCTCCCAGGGATTGGACCCCTTCCTGGATGCGCGCCCCTCCCGAGTCGTTGAGGCCGATCACCGGCGCGCCGTTCTCCATCGCCTGATCCATGACGTTGCAGATCTTCTTCGCGTTCGGCTCACTCAACGTCCCCCCGAACACCGTGAAATCCTGGGCGAAGACGAACACGAGCCTCCCGTCGACGGTCCCGTAGCCCGAGACGACGCCGTCGCCGGGGATCTTCCGTTCGGCCATTCCAAAATCGCTCGTGCGATGCTCGACGAAGACGCCGGTCTCCTGGAAGGAGCCTGGATCCAGGAGGAGATCGATTCTCTCGCGGGCCGTGAGCCGGCCCTCGGCGTGGAGCTTGGCGATCCGATCCTTGCCACCGCCCAGCTGCGCTTCCTGTTTGCGCCTTCTCAGCTCTTCGATGGGGTTCTTCGGAGTCAGGTCCGTGGCCTCCTGCCCGATTCCAAGCCTTGGGGAGAGAGCAGGCATCCTATCGGAAGCAGCCCGCCGGCGCAATGCGCCCGGCTTCGATGTACAATCCCCTCCGTCCGAGTCGCTGCCCACGATCCGAAGGAGCCATCCCCATGCCCCGAAGCAGAGCCCGCTCCGCCCCGCGCGAGCGGCGCATTGACCGCATCAACTGGATGGAGTTCGCGGACCTTGTTCCACGCACGATCAACACAGCCCTCCTGCCGGTAGGCACGCTGGAGGCCCACGGCGTCACGAGCCTAGGCACCGATAATGAAATTCCGCTCCGGCTGAGCGAGGCCGTTGCCGAGCGCGTGAACGCCGTCGTCGCGCCGTCCATTCCGTACGGGGTCACGGCGCACTTGGGCGCGCTCGCGGGAGGGACGCACGTGCCGGCGCCGGCGTTCGCCGAGTACGTAACCGCGGTGGTCGAAGCGCTCGCCCACCAGGGGTTCCAGAATATCGTCGTGATGAACGGGCACGGGGGCAACACCGAGGCGCTCCGGGAGGCCACGCGGCGCGCCCATGAGGACACCGGAGTGTTCGTCGCGGTGTTCAATTGGTGGATCGAGATGAGACCCTACGTTGAGGAGCTCCTGGGCGCGCCGGGCGGACACGCGGGAGCGGATGAGACGGCGGCGATGCTCGCGATCGCGCCGGATCAGGTTTTTCCCGACCGCTGGGACCCGTCGCTCGCATTCGAGCACCGCGACTCCATCGTCGCGTTCCCGGCGCCCGGCTCGCTCCTCTACTACGGAGGCAAGCGCAGCGACCCCAAGTTTGACGCGCGCGCGGCCGCGAAATTCTGGGAGCGTGTGGTGGAGCACGTCGGCGAGGTGCTCGAGGACCTCGTCGCGCGCTGGAACCGCGAGGCGATGCCCGCCACACAGCGTCGGCGCGCGCCGGCCGGCCGGGCCGTGCGCCCGAGCGGAGGCCGCGGGGCCGCCGAGGCCGGCGAGGGACGGAGGAAATCCCCGCGGGAGAAGAAATAAGGGAGAGGGTGGATCCGATGCTGGAAGACGACGGAATGTGTTTCTGTTGCGGTCCGAGAAACCCGATCGGATTCAAGCTCCAGTTCGAGATGATGCTGGACGGCCGGATGCGCACCGCCTGGACGCCCCGCGAGGAGCATCAGGGGTTCAAAGACATCGTGCACGGCGGGCTTGTCGCGACGGTCCTGGACGAGGTGATGATCCGCCTTCTGTACGCGCTCGACATCGAGGCGGTCACCGCGGAGTTGAACACGCGGCTCCTCCGGCCGCTCCGGGCAGGGAGGAGGTACCGCTTCGAGGCCCGGCTGGTGGAGGATAAGGGGCGCCTTGTCCTGACCGAGGCTGAGGCGTTCGACGCCGAAACCGGCGAGAAGGTGGCCTCGGGCAGCGCGAAATGCGCGCGGGTGGGGAAGACGACGGGGACCTGAGCCGTTCCGCGGATCGACGGATCAGCCAACCTTCCGGGCGATGGCCGCGATGTTGTTGGCGTAGTCGCACCCCAAGACGCGCAGCTTCATGTATGCGGTGATCGCGAGCCGGGCGGCGGCGATCGGCCCGGGGTTCGCCTCGCGGAGCATGACCCGATAAACGGAGGGGTTGAGGCCTTCGCATGTGAGGAATGCCCAGAGGTCGCCCGGATTGTACGTGTGTAGGTGTGTCATGTCCCATGACCGCGGCTCCGGAATGTAGCTCGCGTTTGGTGTTTGGATCACCAAGACGCCCCCCGGTTCCAGGAGCGA